>JAFALX010000301.1 GCA_019234035.1 Candidatus Dormiibacterota bacterium
ATCCCATCCGCGGCCCCGAGACCACGCCGGTGAGCCCGCTCGTGAAGATCGCGGCGATGGTGCTGGCTGGCATCCCACCCACGGTGCTCGGGTTGATCTTCGCGATCTCGCCCGTCGCGTTCTACAGCTTCTACGTGAACGCACCGCGGCTGTGGGGCGTCAGCGCGGTTGCTGATCAGAGCTACGGCGGTGTGCTGATGCTCGGGCTGGGGAACATCATCTACTTCGTCGCCATCACGATCATCTTCGTGCGGCTGCTCGGTGATTCCGCCCACGACGAGGAGGAGGCGGCGGCGTTGCTGCGTCCCGCCGCGGCCACCGAAACCGATGTGGCACAAGGCGTATCACCGGCGTCATCGCGTACGATGAATGCGGCCGTCACTGCCGGAACCGGCACTGCATCTGCACGGCAGGTTGGCGCCGCACCCGAAGGAGGTTCCCGATGATTCGTCTGCGTCTTCTCGTGCTCGGAGCAGGAGCGACACTCGCGCTCGGCCTTGCAGCGTGTGGCAACGGCGCGCCCGCGAGCTCAGGCTCCGGCACCGGTGGCGGGCCGTGCCCCGGCACCGCGAGCGCAAGTGGCGGCGGCACCGCAGACGTCACAGTGGAAGCGACCGACGCACTGAAGTTCGCGCCGGACACCACCACTGCGAAGGTCGGTCAGACGATCGAGTGGAAGAACACCGGGAGCGTGCTGCACAACGTGACGTTCCAGCAGAGCTGCCTCACCGACGGCGCGTTCCAGCCGGGGGGCACGTGGTCGATCAAGTTCGCCACCGCGGGGACGTACAACTACCAGTGCACCATCCATCCCGGCATGACGGCCAAGCTCACCGTCACCAGCTGACGGCGGCGCGCGCGGCGCGCTGAAGCCCGGCCAGCGTCGTCCGGCTCGCGTCCCGGACCGGCTTCTAGCCTTGGTGCATGCGCACCGTATGCGGGTACGTCTGGACCAGCTGGACGTCGCCTGCCAGCACCGGCGTCACCCCCGCGCGGCCGGCAATCAGCAGGGCGCCGTCGTCGCGCACGTCGACGGCTGTGCCCTCGATCACGCCCGACGGCGTGCGCACGCTGACCGCGGCGCCAAGCCCTGCGGCATACCGGCGCCAGTCGCCGAGCAGGCCGGGCAGACCGTTGAGCTCGAGCGCGGTCACCCGCGCATCGAGGTGGCGAAGCCACGCCTCGAGCAGGGCGCGGGGAGCAGGTACGGTGTCGGTGACCGCGTGCAGGCTGACGCCGTCGATGCCGTCCGGGAACTCTCGGACAGTGAGGTTCACCCCCGCGCCGGCGATCACCGCGACCCCAGCACCGGCCGGCGCCCCGCTGCACAGCTCGACCAGAATACCGGCGAGCTTGCGGCCCCCGATCAGCACGTCGTTGGGCCACTTGAGCTGTGCCTCGACTCCGGTTGTCTCGGCCACGGCATCGCGCAGGCTCAGCCCTGCGGCGAACGGGACCCCGGGCGCCGCAACCTCGGGCGTCCGGAGCAGCACCGAGGCGAGCATCGCCGTCCCGGGCGGCGCGACCCAGCTTCGTCCGAGGCGTCCCCGGCCGGCCGTTTGCTCCGCCGCGAGGCAGCAGAAACCCTCCGCGGCGCCGGAGCGAGCGGCGTTCCGGGCGACGTCCTGGGTGCTGGTGGTGCGAGCCACCTCGTGGAGTGCGAAAACGCGCTTGACCATGTCGCCAGACGGCAATAGGATGGCAAAGCCTTACTGGCAAGCAGGTACTGGGGGGCGGCGGTCGGGATGATCCAAGAGACCAGCGTCGAGATCGAAGAGCTCGAACAACGGTGGATCAGGCTGCGCCGCGCGCGGGACGCGCGCCGGCAGCGTCTGCGCGCCATCGACGAGCTGATCAACGAGTTCGAGAAGCTGAACCTTGCCGACGAGCACCAGGTGCCCGTGGAGCTGCGGGGACGCGTGCTCTCGGTGATCAGCCACGGGGCGCATCCGCTGACGCGCCGGCCGAACGAGGAGGTGCCGATCTCCGAGTGGATGGACGCCCTGTACGACGTGCAGGACGGCCTGATGTTCGGCGCCGAGGACGGCGACTAGCCGGGCACTCCCCCAGCCCGCCGCGCGGCTGCACCTATACTCGGAACGCCGGTGTTGCCGGCGTTGACGCGCGCCCGTAGCTCAGCTGGATAGAGCGCCGGCCTCCGGAGCCGGGTGCGGGGGTTCGAGTCCCTCCGGGCGTACGTTCCTCGAACGTTCACGAAACGTCCATGCTCCGATCGCATCGCACCACATTGATCCGGTGACTCAGCAACTGGAGATTCCGCACAACCTTGCCAGCGCCGCCACCGATGGACGCGGCGATTGGCTTCGCGCCTTACCTGAGGTGATCAAAGACGTCGCGGGTAGGTGGTCGCTGTCCGTCGGCCCGCCGTTCCAGCCCGGCGGCTCTACGGCCTGGGTCTCTCCGGCCCGGCGACAGGACGGCAGCGAGGTTGTGCTGAAGGTGGCCATGAGTCATCCCGAGGCTGATCACGAGGCCGACGGCCTCCGCCTCTGGAATGGCGATGGTGCGGTGTTGCTCTTCGACGTCGCCAAGTTCAACGACACGACCGCGCTTCTTCTCGAGCGCTGCGTTCCGGCGACTATGCTTGCGCACCGCCCGGCAGGCGAACAGGACCATGTCGTCAGCGGCCTCCTCAGACGCCTGTGGCGAGTTCCGCCCGCCGGCCACCCCTTTCGCCCACTTGCCGAGATGTGCGCCACGTGGGCAGATCAGTTCGACGAGCGGGTTCGGACTCAGCCCTCTGCCGTCGACGCGGGCCTGGTCCGGGAAGGCATCGGCCTGTTCCGGTCCCTTCCCCAGTGCGCCGCACGAGACGTCGTTCTGGTTACGGACCTCCACGCGGAGAACATCCTGGCCTCGCACCGAGAACCGTGGCTGGTCATCGATCCGAAGCCCCACGTCGGTGATCCGACATACGACGTTCTGCAGCATATGCTGACGAGCACGGAGCCGCTGCATGGAGATCCGCGCGGGTTCGTGCAACGGATGGCGGACCTTGCTGAGTTGGACCACGAGAGGCTCGCGCTGTGGCTCTTCGCGCGCTGCGTGCAAGAGTCGCTGGACTGGCCGGCATTGGGATCGGTGGCGGCACGACTGGCACCATGCTGAGTTTGCATTGGTAACCGACCGCCACTACGAGGATCCCCTCATCACCTTCCGAGATGGGCCGACCGGCCGTCGGGCGGGGTTGCTGGGTGGCCCAGATGTCTGGGAGGTCGCCCTGTGGGTCGACGACCTTGCGGCAACCGAAGCTGACCCGCTAGGGGCGTTGGTGCAGGAAGGTATCCGGCCGCGCTGGCTGCGGCGCTCCGCCAGGCTGGGATAGATGCCTCGACAGCGGCTGAACTAGGTCTTGCCGGAAGCGGGGATTCCTGCGCTGGTCGCCGCGGTTATCGCGGTGTCACAGGAGCGGATCGAGGATCGCATCGTTTACCTGGCGGAGCCGCGCTGACGCACATGCACGGCCCGGCGACGGATCGCGCGGGGTTCGGATTCTGACAACCTGAGCGTACGTTCATCATCCGTTCATGAGACGTTCATAGAATCCGCCGGTTGGCGATGCGCGTCCTGCAAGACCACCGGCCGCCACGAACGCGCGCAGTTCCAACCCGGTCAACCTCGGTCCACCACGACAGCCGCGCGCCCGCGGGACTCAATTAGCCCGTCCCATTGGGCGAAGTGGCAGCCCGGGGCATCGTAAGATGCCGGCACGTGCGACCACGCCTCGGGCAGCAACGAGCCGGTATGGCGGAGGAACGAGATGGTGGACCGGTGGATGATCCGAGGCGACGAGTTCGGCAACTGTAACTGCAGTTGGGGCTGTCCCTGCCAGTTCGGAGCGCCGACGACGCATGGGCACTGCGAAGCGGTGCTCTCCGGGCGGATCAACGAGGGATACTTCAACGACGTGCCGCTCGGCGGCCTCAACTGGACGCTGCTCCTGTACTGGCCCGGTGAGATCGCCGACGGCCACGGAACTGAGCAGGTAATCATCGACGAACGCGCCGACGCAGCGCAGCGCGAGGCCCTCAGGAAGATCCTGCACGGTGAGTCGACCACTCCCGGTGCGACCCACTTCTTTGTGTACAACAGCACGATGGCAAGGGTGCTCGACACGATCTTTGCTCCGATCGAGCTGAGCATCGACGTCGAGGAGCGCACCGCGCGCCTCACGATTCCGGGTCTCGTCGAATCGCGCGGCGATCCGATCATCAGCAGACACAGCGGCAAGCCGGTGCGTTCGCGGATTGAGCTCCCTGGAGGATTCGAGTACACGGTCGCTGAGATGGGCAACGGCAACTCGAAGGTGACAGCAGGCATCGAGCTCGACCTCAGCGACAGCTACGGACAATTCAACGCTCTGCACATGAACCAGGACGGCGTCATCCGGTGACGAGCGCTCGCGTCGCGGACATGGCCCGCCGCGGCGGCCGCGCGTGGCGCCGGGATGACATCGCCCTCATCGCTTCGGTGGCGACCATCGTTGCGGCAGCGTGGGTCTATGTGGTGGTGCAGGCGCAGCAGATGGCGGCGTCGAGCGCACGCGAAGGGATGTCCATCGGCATGGCAATGCCGCAGGCGTCCGACGCGTGGAGCCCAGGCGTGTTGGCGTCACAGTTCGCGATCTGGATGGCGATGATGGTGGCGATGATGCTGCCCACAGCCATTCCGATGACGCTCATCTACACGGCCGTGGCACGCAAGGCTTCGCACCACCGTGCGCTCGCAGCCACCGCCCTGTTCGTCACTGGCTATGCGGCCATGTGGTTGCTCTTCAGCGCCGCGGCGATGTTCGCGCAGGTGGCGCTGCAGCAAGGTGCGCACCTCTCCGCACTCATGGCGCTTCGGAGCACGCCCGCGGCGGGTGCCCTGCTCATCGCCGCCGGGGCGTACCAGCTGACGCCGCTGAAGCGAGCATGCCTTCGCAACTGCCGCTCCCCCGTGCACTTTCTTTCGCGACACTGGCAGCAGGGCAGTGTTGGTGCGGGACGGATGGGAGCGCTGGTGGGGGCGTTCTGCGTCGGCTGCTGCTGGGTCATCATGGCGCTCCTATTCGTGGGCGGTGCCATGAACCTTCTCTGGGCGGCGGCCATCGCGATCTTCGTGCTGATGGAAAAGGTCGCGCCGTTTGGTGTGACAGCGGGACGGCTGGCAGCCCCCATGCTTGTGGGCGCGGGCATCTTGCTCATCGTTTTTTAGGCGGCGGTGGCACGGACACCGTCGCGCGGCGCTGTTCAGGCGCCTGCCCGCGCCCGCTGAACGTCCTGGCAAACCCCCCTGTCTGGCTTGCGCGCGAATCTTTTGCGAACCGCTAGCCCGTGCAGTCGATCTCAGTGACGCGACCAGCGGCGATCTTCACCTCACGCCACACGCTACCGCGGTCGAGCAGCGCATACATCCCCGGGGTGAGACTGCCGAACACCGCGGCATACGCAACGCCGGCAGCAAATGGCCGCCGCAGCACTCCCACGTGCGTACGGCGTCCGGGAGGGTCAATCGCCTCGATCTCGATCTGATCGCCGAGCCGCTGCACATCGGTATGCACGATGAGCGCCCCCCTCTCGGGGCCGATGTCGAGCGCAACCGGGCCCGCCGTCAAGTCGGCGGGCCCGTGATGCTCTGTCACCGATGCGCTTCCGATATCCCTACATCGGGTTGTCGAAGCCGTCGAGCGGATTATCGAGGTAGGGGAACGTCGGCGAGTACGTCGTTGAGGAAGGGCCGAGGCCGTCGGACACACTGGGCACGACGCCGTCAACCTTGTACGTCGAGTCGATCTTCGGATAGAGCAGGCCGGCGAGCGCCTGCAATTCCACCGTGACGACGTCGTCGAACACGCGGCGTCCGTTGGGGAATCCGGCGAGATCACCGCCGAGAAGTCCGATTGGGTTCGACCCTGCGGCAGGGATCGCCACGTTGAGTCGAAGCATGTCGGCGAGCGTGCTCCCGGTGCTGTTCTGGAAGCCCTTGATGACTCCGCTGGGGAGGCCCAGCATGAGCACCAGGAGGAGCTCGGTGCGCGTCGCCCCTGAGCTCGCCAGCGTGGCGAGATGCGGGAAGGCGCCGGGGTAGAGAATGTTGAGTAGACCCGACACCTCTGGATGCGCCACGTACTTGGAGAACTGGCTGTCCTTCGAGGGCGGCTGCGTGTTCCAGTAGTCCTTGAGACCCATCGGGATGATCACCTCGTTGATCAGCGGCATGCCAAGCCTCGACACCTGCGTCCAGGGCCCCGCGTGGTGCATCGTGTCGTCATCGAGGACGCGGCTCTTCTGCCGGTACGCCGCGCCCCAGATGCCGAGCACCGCCTTCGAGTCCGTGACGCTCGTCGGCACCGAGCCGTCGCGCGTGAGGTCGGAGATCGGCAGCTTGATCGCGATGGAGTGCACGTTGACGCCCTTGGTGGCGTTGACGGGCGTCGCCGCCGTGGTATTGGGTGGGAAAGCGAAGTGGTTCTGCAACGGGCGCAGGTCGGCGAGGTCGAAGATCGATCCCAGGTCGACGTAGAACCCCTCGCGTCGCTGGCCGGCGAAGACGGTGCGGCCGCCGGGAAGCCCGTTGATCGCGGCGGCTGCCAGCGTCGGGTAGCTCGGCGTCGAGTGCGGGCCGATGTTGCACGGCGGGCAGGGAAGCCCCGTCCCCAGCACAGTCTTGGAGTCGCCGTCCTCGTCGTCGTCCACGTGAGTCACTCGTGTGACCGAGTACGTCTGCCTGCGGTTCCAGTTGGTGTAGCCGGGAAGGCCGATCGGACCGCCGTTGTAGAGGAACGTGTTGGGATTCACCACCGTAGTGGTGAAGCGGAACTGGTAGGTGACGTCGGGCTTGGCGTCGCCGTCGTTGTCGACGTGAATCGAGTAGAGGACGTCGTCGCCGAACTCGTAGAAGTTGGGGCCACCCGCAGGACCTTCGAGCGGCACATAGTTGGTGATGATTGTGACGGTGCCATCGTTCTCCGGGCTAACGAAGGCGTATGTGTCGGTATTGTCGGCAACCGGATCCTTGGAGATGCTCGGCGCCTCGCGATGAGAAGACATGCTTGTCCCTCAAAAAAAGAATGTTTGTGAGTTGCTCAGTGAGCGGCTTTGAGGATCCGGCTGACGAGCGCAGGATCGCGGACGCTGATCTCGCGGTCGCCGACCATCAGGCTCAACTCGCCTCTCGAGCCGGGACGGACGAACGCGAGCACGGCGCCAGCGGCGAGCGGAGCGGCGAGCGGAGCGGCGACGCCAAGCGATGTCGCGATGCCGAGTGGCCCCATCGTCGCGGCCCCGGCGGCGGCGCCCACAGAGCCTCCGATGAAGCCTCGTCTGCTCACTTCGGGCATGATGCTGACCCCCCATTCCGGCACCGGCTGCACCGCGTGCCGCGTGACTGATAGCTCGTAGGCTACACCGTCCAATCCACGGGTGTGGGTCTGGCGGATCATCGCGGGCCATTACGGTCCAGGCGCGATGCAAGATATGGGCGATCAGCGAGGAGCAACCCGACAGCGAAGAGCGGCGAACAGGCGGCGGAAGGTAAGCGCAATGGAGGGTGCTGTGCTATTGCCGTGGTGGGGCGGACTCGTGCGCTGCCACTCGATGCATTCGCTGCTGCGGGAAA
>JAFALX010000366.1 GCA_019234035.1 Candidatus Dormiibacterota bacterium
GTCCGCTTCCCTGAGAAGCAGCGCATCGCGACCGACCTGCTGCGTGCTGGTATCGAGCAGGATTCGATCCGCGTCTCGCATCAGGCAATCGTTGAGTTCGTGGCCGTCGTCAGCCGCCCGCATCGGCGCGAGCCTGCACTTCTGAAGCCTGCGGACGCACGCCGCGAAGCCGAGGAACTGCTCCGCCAATTCGAGGTGCTGTACCCCGATGAGGAGGTCGTTCGCCTTGCCCTTCGGGGTGCAGCCGCGTACGGCTTAGCTTGGTTCGACGCGCACATGTGGGCGTATGCGGAGCGGTTCGCGCTCACAGAGCTCCTCTCAGAGGACTTCGAGGACGGCCGGCTCTATGGGACGGTGCAGGCGGTCAACCCATTCTCGAACGCAGGCTGATCAGCGGGCCGATAGTGCCCAGTCCCGCCACGACGCCGCTTGTTACGATCCGCGACCCGGATGTGGAACCTCAAGGAGGATCACGGTGCTCAAGCTCAGCAACGTCATGATCGGGTCGGACAATCCCCAGCGACTCGTCGAGTTCTACACACGTGTGCTCGGTGAACCCTCGATGAAGGAGGGCGGCTTCACGGGTTGGATGCTCGGGGGATGCTTCTTCAGCATCGGCGAGCACTCTGACGTGCATGGTCAGAACTCAGCGCCTGGCCGCATCATCTTCTTCCTGGACACGGAGGATGTGACGGGGGAGTTCGAGCGCGTCAAGGGCATCGGGGCCACGGTGGTCAAAGAACCGTACGCGATGGCCGAGCAATTCACGTTGGCGACGCTCGCAGACCCGGACGGGAACTACTTCCAGCTGGCAACCCCATACGAGGTGCCTGCCCAGGCCTGACGGCAGGCCGCGCTGATTCTCGGACGGGCCCCGGTGCTCGTCACCACACCGTCCAGCCGCCGTCCACCAGGACCGTCTGACCGACCATATAAGACGAGGCGTCGCTGGCGAGGAAGATCAGCGCTCCGTCGAGCTCGTCGATACGCCCCGGTCGCCGCATGGGCGTGCGCTGCTCGATCCAGTGCACGTGCTCCGAGTCGCTGAGCTGACCGGTCATCTCGGACGGGAACCAGCCGGGGCCGATGGCGTTGACGCGAATGCCCCTGCGTGCCCATTGCGCGCCGAGCTCGCGCGTGAGCCCTACCACCGCATGCTTCGATGCGGTGTACCCGGCCATGCCCTGACGCTCGGACAGCGAGACGAATCCCACGATCGAAGCGATGTTGATGATGCTGCCGCGACCCGCCGGCAGCATGGCCTTGGCCGCCTCGCGACAACCGACGAAGACGGCTGCGACGTTGAGATCCATCACCGCCTGAAATGCGCTGAGCTCCTCGCGTTCCGCGGGACCTCCGTCAGCGGCGCCGGCGTTGTTGACCATGATGTCGAGCCGGCCGAACTCGTCCACGACCTGCTGCACGGCCCGCACCACAGCGGCCTCGTCGGTGACGTCGCACGTGATCGCGCGCGTGCGTTCCGAGCCGAGGTCGTCGAGGAGTGCCTGCAGGCGAGCTTCGCGGCGTCCTGCGACGACGACGTGGGCGCCGCGGCTGCTCAGCGCGCGAGCGAACCGCTCACCGAGTCCGGAGGTCGCTCCGGTGACGATCGCCACGCGCCCCGCGATATCGAAGAGAGGATCGGGTTGCATCATGGGCGGTCAATGTCCGTCGCCGGCTCCGCGCGTGACGCCTGCGGCAGATGCCGCCGCGGGCGTCACCGCCGCCGGGCGCTGCGCGGTCGTGCTCTGCTCAGACACGCGTGAGCCGCGTCAGCCAGGCTTCGATCGGGGCGAGCGAGCCGTCGGCGACGTCGAGACCGACTCGCGATCGCGCGGAAGGGTCGAGGTCGAAGCGCGCCGGCTCGATGGCGTCGACCTGCCAGCCGTCGCTGAACGCGTTGCGCAACTCCGCCTGCGAGACGCGGCGCGGACCCCACGTCCCGGGCAGCCGGTCGCTGAAGGTCATGATGAACAAGCGCGCTCCAGGGCGCAGCGCGCCGTGCAGGCTGCGCACATAGCGCGGCCGTGCGGCGTCGTCGAAGACGTGAAAGCACCCCGAGTCGATGCCGCTGTCGAACGAGTCGGCGAAGGCATGCAGGTCGAGCACGTCGGCCACCTCGAACCGCGCGTTCACCCCGCGCTCCTCCGCCTTGCGGTGGGCACGCTCGATCGCGGCAGGCGCAGCGTCCACGCCGGTCACATCGAGTCCCTGCGCCGCGAGGTACAGTGCGTTCTCTCCGGTGCCGCAGCCGACATCGACGACGCGCCCGCGGATCGCACCCTCGCCGAACAACGTCACGAACACGCTCTGTGGCCGGCCGATGTCCCACGGCGGCGAGCCCTCGAGGTACGCGCTCTGAAACCGATTCACCATTGACCGAGGATAGCTTCCCCAGTCCTTCATCAGACGTTCACCGCGTCTCTCCTGACGCACCCGTCCCTCGCGGCGAGAGTTGCGCTGACCGCAAGCCGAGCCTGGGAGGGTCACCGTGCACGTCGAACCCGGTCGTCATGAGGCGCGTGGCACATCGGCGGGGCGCCGGCGCAGTCTCACCGCCGCAATCGCCTGTGCAGCGCTAGCCTGTGCGGGCGCAAATGTCTTTGCACCGCCCGTGCACGCCACCGGACCCACCGGTCCCATCACCGGGCTCGCCGGCAAGTGCGTCGACGACTCAGGCTCGGGGACCAAGAACGGCAATCCCGTAATCCTGTATCACTGCACCGGCGGTGCCAATCAGAGCTGGAACGTCCCCGGAGACGGAACGATCCGTGTGTTGGGCAAGTGTCTCGACGTCACCGGCTCGCACTCGACCGCCAACGGAACGCTCGTCGAGCTGTGGTCGTGCAACGGCGGCGCCAACCAGGTGTGGACCTCGAGCAACGGCAACCTTGTGAACCCGCAGTCGAGCAAGTGTCTGGATGTGCCCGGCTCGAACTCGACCGACGGCACGCAGCTCGACATCTTCACCTGCGGCAACGCGCAGCCGAACCAGCTGTGGAATCTGCCGGGCGGCAACGTCGTCACCGTCACGAACCCCGGCACGCAATCGACGACCGCGGGCACCGCGGCGAGGCTGCAAGTCCAGGCGAGTGATTCGGCCGGCGGACAGACGCTCACGTACGGCGCGAGCGGGCTGCCCGCAGGGCTCGCGATCAACGCATCCACCGGGCTGATCAGCGGCACGCCGTCGACCGCCGGCACGAGCAGGGTGACGGTCAGCGCCACCGACACCACCAACTCCACGGGAAGCGCCGTGTTCACCTGGGCGATCACTGCGGCGAATCAGAGCGCCAACCTGCTCGTCGACGGCGACGGCTCCGCCGCGGACTGCTCGCTCTCCGGCTACGAGGAGACGACGATCCCCGGCTGGACCATCACATCGGGTGGTCCGAACTTCACCTGCTACAACGCGACAGGCGGATTCCCCACCGCGTCGACCCCCGGCGCGCAGCCCGGCAACGGGCTGTTCACCGGTGGCACACGCGGCAACAGCTCGCTGCAGCAGAACGTTGACGTCGCCGCGGACGCGACCGCCATCGACGGCGGTTCCGCGACGTACAACCTCTCGGGCTGGCTGGGTGGCTGGCAGACGCAAAACGATCGCGCCGATGTCGTTGCGACATTCGTCAACGGCAGTGGCGCATCGCTCGGCTCGTCGCAGATCGGCCCGGTGACCAACACAGACCGCGGCAACGTCACCGAGTTCCTGCAGCGCACGGCATCGGGCGCGATCCCCGCGGGCACGCGCTCGATCCAGGTGGTGCTGAACTCGATCTGGACCGCGGGATCGACGACGGACGGGTACGCGGAGGACCTGTCGCTGACGGTCAGCCCCGCGATCGCGGCGCCGTCGCTGACGGCTCCACCCTCGACGGTGCCCGGCTTCGACCACGTGTTCCTCGTGTACATGGAGAACAACAACTACTCCGCGTCGAGCAACACAGTCGACGGTGGCGCGGGCATCATCGGCAACTCGCAGGCCCCGTACATCAACAGCCTGTTGAGCTCCGGTGCGCTGCTCAGCAACTACTCCGCCATCACGCACAACTCCGACCCCAACTACGTCGCCGTGGCGGGAGGAAGCACCTTCGGACACTCCGCGGGCAGCGGCGCGCCGACCAGCAACTGCATCACGACGTGCACGTTCAACGCACCGTCACTCGGTGACCGAGCGGACGCCGCCGGGAAGGCCTGGAAGCAGTACGCGGACGGCGCCAACGGCAACTGCGACACGAGTCAGCACGGCTACTACTACCCCGACGACGTGCCCTTCTACTACTTCCCGACGATGAAGAACAGCGCGAGCTACTGCCAGGCGCACTGGCAGCCGCTGACGAGCATGAAGACCGATCTGCAGTCGGCGTCGACGACGCCGAACTTCGTGTGGTTCGACGCGGACGACTGCAACGACATGGAGTCGTGCGGCATCGCGTCGGGTGACACGTGGCTCAGCAGCAACCTGCCCGCGGTGCTCAACTCGCCCGCGTGGACCACGCAGCGCTCGCTGCTCATCATCACGTGGGACGAGGACGGCAACAACTCGCCCGGCGGCTTCGGTCCCGGTCAGACCAACCAGGTGGCGACGATCGTGCTGGGCTCGCAGAACACGGTGAAGGCCGGCTACAGCTCAACGGTGCGCTACGACCACTACAGCACCGGGCGGACCATCGAGCAGGCGCTCGGGCTTGCGCCGCTGACGGCGAACGACACCTACGCGACGCCCTTCGACGACATCTTCCACTGAGGCCGGCGAGTCCGCGCTCGGCGCGGTGCTAGTGGATCGTCTCAGTAATGGGCATACAACCGCGCAGCTTCGCGAGGATGTTGTCCACTGAGGCTGTCCACACGAAGGGCACCGGGTTGCGGTTGCGGTGGTCCATGTACTCGATGATGGCCTTGATGAGGCTGTCGACGCTGGGGAACGTGCCGCGTCGCAGACGACGCTTGGTGAGGTCGGCGAAGATGCTCTCCACCAGGTTCAGCCAGGACGAGCTCGTGGGCACGAAATGCAGCTGAAAGCGCGGATGCGCGTCCAGCCAGGCGCGTACCGGTGCAGCCGAGTGAGTCGACGAGTTGTCCAGCACCAGATGCAGGTCCAGGGATGTGGGGAATTCGCGATCGAGCTTGCGCAGAAAGCGCAGGAACTCTTGGTGACGATGTCGCGCACTGCATTGCCCGACCACCTCGCCGTCAAGGACGTTGAGGGCGGCGAAGAGGTCAACGGTGCCATGACGCTTGTAGTCGTGGGTCATGGTGCCCGCCTTGCCTCGCTTCAGAGGCAGCCCTGGCTGGGTGCGGTCGAGCGCCTGGATCATGGTTTTCTCGTCGAGGCAGAGCACGGCCGCGTTGTCGGGCGGGTTCATATACAAGCCCACGACGTCGGTGAGCTTCTCCAGGAACAGGGGGTCCTTGGAGACCTTGAAGGTGCGGGCGCGGTGCGGATAGAGGCGGTGTTCGTGCCAGACGCGCTGCACCGTCGCCGGGCTCACCCGAACCCGTTGCGCCATGGTTCGGCAGCTCCACTGGGTGGCGCCCTTGGGCAGCGTGTTGAGCGTGAGTTGCACGATCTGCGCCACCTTGCCGGCGCTGATGCTGCGCGGCCGGCCGCGGCCGGGCCGCACCTTGCCCAGACATTCCACGCCTTCTGCAGCGAAGCGTCGCCGCCACTCGATCACCGTGGCGCGGGTGACCTGGAGCTCACCGGCGATCGCGTTGTTGGATCGGCCCTCGGCGGCCAGCAGGATGATCCGCGCACGGGTGTTCACCACTCGCGGTGTGTTGTGCGCTCGGGTCCAGGCTTCGAGGGTGCGACGTTGTTCCGGAGCGAGAGGTAAGGACGTTGCTGCAGACCACATATCTGCAGCGTGGCACAATCCGCACTCACTGTCTATCTATTTATGAGACGTTCCACTAGGCACCGCTCAACCGTGGCCTACGTCAGCGGCTTGCGCGCTCGGACGATGGCCGAACCCGCGTGCTCATGGACACGGTGTGTCTCCGTGATCTCGATGTCCTGAAGGCCCGCGGCGGCCAGCAGCGTCGCGAACTCGGCGCTCGTCAGCGCACCGGCGATGCAGCCCGTCCACGCCGCCATGTCGGCGCGGGTGGCGTCGTCCATCGCGCCGTCCGCGATGACATCGGACACCGCGAACCGGCCTCCTGGTCGCAGCACGCGAGCCACCTCGGCAATGACCTTCGCCTTGTCGCCGGACAGGTTGATCACACAGTTCGAGATGACGACGTCGACGCTTGCGTCGGGGAGGGGCATCTCCTCGATGTAACCCTTGACGAACTCCACGTTCTCGACGCCCGCGGCCGTGGCGTTGCGACGTGCGAGCTCGAGCATCTCATCGGTCATGTCGAGGCCGATCGCCTTTCCTGAAGGACCGACGCGGCGAGCGGAGATGAGCACGTCGGTGCCGCCACCGGAGCCGAGGTCGAGCACCGTCTCCCCGTCATGCAAGCCGGCAACCGCCGTTGGAACCCCGCAGCCGAGCGACGCCTGGAGCGCCGTCTCGGGCACACCATCGCGAGTGGAGGTGTCATAGAGCTGCACGCCGAACACACCGGTGGCGTCCGCAGGACTGCAACCACATCCCGTTCCGCAGCACGCTGCGTCGTCCGTCGCCGTCACCTTCGCCGCGGCGGCGTATCGCTCTCGGACGGATTCGCGAATCTCGGTCAGGTCAGCCATGTCGAGAACTCCCTCAGCGCTTCGGGGATCACGTAGTAGTAGGCCCAGAGTCCCCGTCGCTCGGAGCCGACGATTCCTGCCTCGCGGAGCACCTTGAGGTGGTGCGAGACCGTGGGCTGTGCGACGTCGAACAGCGGGACGAGCTCACACACGCACACGCTGCCGGCGTGCTTGCGCAGCACGTCGACGAG
>JAFALX010000051.1 GCA_019234035.1 Candidatus Dormiibacterota bacterium
CTACGTGCCGCCGATGGCGCTGGCGGCGCTGGCGGCCGGCGCCGACGGACTGCTCATCGAGGTGCACCCAGACCCGGAGCACGCGCTGAGCGACGGCGCGCAGTCGCTGACGCTGCCGATGTTCGACGACCTGATGGCACGTTTGCGTCGCCTGGCGGTCGCGCTGGATCGGCGGCTCGCGACACCGTCGTCACCGGAGGTCGCCGCGGGCCGGGCTTAGCATGGGCGCACCGAGCGCCATGCCGATCTTTCGTCGCAAGACCACCCCGACCGTCGAGCCGCCGTACGCCAGCGGCCTGCGTTGCCAGGCACGCGGCTGCTCAAGATATGACGCGGTTGCGTGCACCTACCGCGACCGTCGCGGCCGCGGCTGCACCGCCGCCTTCTGCGCCGACCACTCCGTTGTCGTCGATGATGGCAACTACTGCCGGCGCCACG
This sequence comes from Candidatus Dormiibacterota bacterium, assembly GCA_019234035.1. Lineage (GTDB taxonomy): Bacteria > Chloroflexota > Dormibacteria > Aeolococcales > Aeolococcaceae > JAFALX01. Next base: position 439 of record JAFALX010000051.1, read on the forward strand.
GTGGCACGATGCGCGCCCTGGGTGCCCGGGGCAAGGTGAAGGGCGGACTTCCCGACGTCGACAACCGCGGGCCGTCGTTGGTGCAGCATGTGGCCAATACGCTCGAGCCGCACATCGCGACGGCGCTGGACGCGGTTGCCCGGCCGCACGAGCAGGTAATCGCCGAGCGCGAGGTCAACAAGGCGTTCGACCCCGACCGCAGCTCACGCTGGGAGCGCGCCTGGCGCCTGGTGGACGGCACCGGCGTGGTGATCAAGGTTGCGGTCTTCGTCGAAGAGTCCCGGCCAGATGTCGTCGCGGTTCGTGTCGGCTCGCACATCGTCTTCGAAGAGGTCCCGCCGTGGATCGCCAGCCGGCAGAACCCCGAGCCGGCATCCGAGGAGCAGGAGGAAGCCGCGCGGCGCGAGTTCTACCGGCAGCTCCAGGTGACGATCGCCCAGGGCGTCGACCGCGTCCGGCAGACCGCCGACCATCCTGCCTGGGCCCAGTAGCGTCCGCCTCGGCGGGATCACTCTTTCGTAAGGACGCGTGCATACGATGTGCACGTGGACCGCATCCCTCCGTCGCCGGCGCATGCGCGCGATGAGGGCCGCGCCCGCGCCCGCCGGCTGACCTGGTGGGCAGCGGGGGCCGCGGCGGCCGTGACCGCCGCCGGCGCGGGCATCGCCGCCGCCACCGTGCCCGGACACACCGTCGACGCGCAGGCGCAGACGGCGCCGAGCTCGGCTGGCGACGCGCCGAACAACGGCTCCGGCGGCGGATTCGATCCGGGCTCTGTGGGCTCCAACCCGCCGCAGTCGTCAGCCGGCACCAGCGGCCCGCTGTTCATATCTGGAGGGTCCTGACCCGTCCGATGGCCGGGTCGCCGACAGCCTCGTTGGTTCTCGCAGCCATCGGGCCGACGCCGTTCTGGTACGCGACCCGTGGCAGCGGCTACGCCGCGCTGCTGCTGCTGAGCGCGGTCGTCGTCCTCGGCCTGCTCATGTCGGCGCGGTGGCACTCGCCGACGTGGCCCCGGTTTCTCACGCAGTCGCTGCACCGCAACCTGTCCCTGCTGACCGTCGTGTTCCTGACGATCCACGTCGCCGCCTCGATCATCGACCCTTTCGCGGGTCTGACCGTCAAGGACGCCGTGATCCCGTTCGCGGCCGGCTACCGGCCGCTCTGGCTCGGTCTCGGCGTCGTCGGCCTGGAGCTGTTCGCCGCGATCGTGATCACGAGCCTGCTCCGGCACCGCCTCGGCTGGCGGGCCTGGCAGGTGGTGCACCTGCTCTCGTACGTCGCCTGGCCGGTGGCCGTGCTGCACACGATCGGGACCGGCACCGACACCCGCCAGGCGTGGGCGTTGCTGCTCGACGTCGCCTGCGTGGGCGTCGTGGCGGTCACCCTGGTGTGGCGGCTGGGCGTCGGCTGGCCGAAGCAGGCGGGGTTGCGCGCCACGGGGATGGTCGCCAGCCTGGCGAGCGTGATCGCGCTCGCCGCGTGGACCGCCAGCGGCCCGCTCCAGCCGGGGTGGGCCCGCACGGCGGGAACCCCGGCGAACCTCCTGTCGCCGACAGCCACCCCCGCGGCGAACCAGTCGCCGTGAGCGCGCCCGTCCGAATCCGACCGGTGGCGCCATCCCGGCTCCTTCCCACCAGTCCGCAGCCCGAGGACCTCGCCGCCCATGTCGCGGAATTCGGCCCGCGGCCGATCGTCGGGTCGGCGCTGATCGCCGAGCTCGACCGCAGCGGCCTGGTGGGACGCGGCGGCGCCAGCTTCCCGGTGGCACGCAAATGGCTGGCGGTCGCCGGCTTCCCGTCGGGGATGGCCAAGCCGGTCGTGGTCGCGGACGGCGTCGAGACAGAGCCGGCAAGCGTCAAGGACCGGACGCTGCTGGCGCTGCGGCCGCACCTGGTCTTCGACGGCATCCAGCTCGCCGCGGAGGCGGTGGGCGCGACCCGGGCGGTGCTCTATGTGTCTCGCGGCGGCGAGTCCCTGATGGCGGCGCTGGCGAAGGCGCAGCGCGAGCGGCCGGGCGGCGAGGTGTACGTGGAGATCACGGGCGCGCCCACCCGATACGTCGCCGGCGAGGAGACCGCGGTGGTGAACCGCCTCAACGGGCGCACGGCACGCCCGAGCGTCGTGCCGCCACGTCCGTTCGAAGCCGGGGTCGGCCGGCGCCCGACGCTCGTGAACAACGTTGAGACACTCGCGCATGTCGCTCTCATCGCCCGCCGCGGGGCGGCCTGGTTCCGTCAGGTGGGCACGGCGGGCTCGCCGGGAACGGCCCTGGTCACCGTCTGCGGCGGCGTTCATGCTCCGGGGCTTCGCGAGATCGCGTTCGGCCAGACCGTTGGTGACACCGTGGAGGCTGCGGGCGGCCCGACCAGCGAGGCTGGAGCCGTGCTGCTGGGCGGATACTTCGGCACCTGGATCGACGCTCGAGGTGCATGGCCGCTGGTCCTCGATCACGAGGCGCTCAGAGCCGTCGGTGCCTCGCTGGGAGCGGGTGTGATCGGCGTGCTGCCGCGGTCCGCGTGCGGCGTCGCCGAGACCGACCGGATCATCGGGTTCCTCGCGCGGGAATCGGCGGGCCAGTGCGGACCGTGCCACGTCGGGCTCCCCGCGGTGTCCGAGCTGCTGCACTCGGTGACGCTGGGTCGCGCCGGACAGCGATCGCTCGAGACCCTCGCCCGCTGGGCGTCGGAGATCTACGGGCGAGGCGCCTGCCGCCATCCCGACGGCGCGACCATGCTTCTGCGCAGCGCGCTCTCGGTGTTCGCGGACGACGCGGGGCGGCACGCGCGCGGCCATCCCTGCGGCGCCTCGCGTCGCGCGCCGATCCTGCCGACGCCGGCACTGCCGGCGGGGTGGCGATGAGCCTCCAGCCACCACGCCCTCCAGCGGGCCAGCGCCTGCGCGTAGACCCGATCCTGTGCAAGGCCCACGCTGTGTGCGCCGAGCTCTTCCCCGAGCGTATCCGGCTCGACGACTGGGGCTACCCGATCATCGACGACCGGCCGATCCCCCCCGACCTGATGCCACATGCGCGTCGCGCCGTCGCAGACTGCCCGCGAGCGGCGTTGCGCTTCGCTGAATCGACAGAACCCGGAGTGCATTCACGCGGTCCCGACTGACTCGTCGGCCTGGGCGTGTCGCAACAGTCCTGGATGCGATGTTCTCGCCCGACGTCCTGGTGGCATCGCGGAGACCGCGGAGCGCTCGTTCCCCGCTCGTAGCCGATATACTACGGGCGTGCCAATGACGCCCATCCCGCTTCGCGAACTTCGCAACCATCCCTCCGCCTTGCTCAGGCGCGTGGAAGCTGGTGAGCGGTTCGTCATCACGGTCGATCGGCGACCGGTCGCAGCTCTCGTGCCGCTGGAGGCGCGTCGCGCCTGGGTACCGGCCTCGCAGGTGTGGGCTCGAATCGGCGCCCACCAGGCTGATGCTGGGTTGTCGGCTGAGCTCGGCACTCTGCTGCCCGACCGTGTTTCCGACCTGTGAGGGTCGTCCTCGACACCTCCGTGTTCATCGCTCGCGAGACCGGTCGCGCGATAGCGCAGCTCCCCCCGGATACGGAGACGGCGATCTCTGTCGTGACCGTCGCCGAACTCCGTGTCGGCGTGCTGATCGCGGAGTCTTCAGCGGTGCGCGGTCGCCGGCTTTCCACCCTTGAGACAGCAATGCGCGACCACCAGGCGCTCCCGGTTGATGACAGCGTCGCCGAGGCTTTCGCTGCTCTCGTCGTCGAGGTCAGATCGGCAGGCAGAAACCCGCGAGTACTCGACAGCTTGATCGCCGCAACGGCGGTCGCCCATGGCGCCGCAGTGGCAACCCAGGACGACGACTTCGCCGACCTGCCCGGAGTGGCCGTCGTCAGGGTCTGAGCTCGGCCGCACCGCCCGGCCGAAGCCGGTGGCCGGCCGCAAACCGCGAGGAGGCGGCGCTTGCGCGCCGGTGCACTGCGGCCAGCTGCGTCTCAGGCCGCGTCAGACGGGACTCGAGATTCAGGCAGGGCTCGCGTGAAGTGCACGCCGATGATGTCGAGCATCGACGCCAGCACCGAGTCGCCGGCAACGGCGTCGGCACCTGAGGCGGTGCTGCGCAGGATCGCTGTGGCCGTGTCGTCGGCGACGCGCAGTGCACCCGGCGTGTCGAGGTTGTCGTCGATGCGCGCGAGAAACTCGTGCTTGAACTCGCGCGCAGCGTCTGGTGCGAGCGCGTTGCCGGACGCTGTGGCGGACCGGTACGTCTCTGCTCGCGCGTGCGCGTCATCCAGCTCGTGTGCTTCGTACGACCACGACTCGCGGAAGTGGTGCATTGCAAGAAGCAGTCGCACGGTCGCCGCCGACGTGTGCTCGACGAGCTTGCGGACGAATACGAGATTGCCCAGCGATTTGCTCATCTTCTCGCCCTCGTACCGGACCATGGCGACGTGCACCCAGTGGCGCACGAACGGTGCGACCCCCGCTGCCTCGCACTGCGCCAGCTCGCACTCGTGGTGCGGAAAGATCAGGTCGTCGCCGCCGCCGTGGATGTCGACGGGCACCCCCAGCTCACCGGTCGACATCACCGAGCACTCGATGTGCCACCCGGGGCGGCCCTCGCTCCATGGGCTGGGCCAGTGGGGCTCGTCCGGCCCCGACACCTGCCACAGCACGAAGTCGAGCGGATGCCGCTTGCGCGGGTCATCAGGGTCGGCGCCGCGTTCGCGGCTGAGCGTGATCATCGTCGCTGCATCGAGGCGGCTCAGCCGCCCGTACTCGGGGAGCATGCCCGTGTCGAAGTACACCCAGCCGTCGCGCGCGTACGCGAAGCCCTCGGCCACGAGCTGCTCGATCCACCGGACCATCTGCGGCACGTGCTGCGTGGCGCGCGGCTCCGATGTCACGGCCAGGATGCCGATGTCGCGCACGTCGGTGTCAAAGAGGGTGAGCTCCTGTGTGGCCAGCGTCAGATAGTCGACGCCGCGCTCGCGGGCCACACGCAGCACATCGTCGTCGACGTCGGTGACGTTGCGCACGCTCTGCACCGTGACGCCGTCAGCCCGGAGTCGCCGCGTGATCACGTCGTACACGTGATATGCGAACGCGTGACCCAGGTGAGCGGAGTCGTAGGGAGTGATGCCGCACACGTACATGCCCACGCGGTTCTCGTACGGCTCGAACGGCACCACCGCCTGCCGAGCGGTATCGAACAGGCGCATCGCTGGCGATTCTAGTGGTCGCCGCCCGCGACACTCGATTGCAGCAGCTGCAACGCTTCCTGCAGCGCACGCCTGGTGTCGGCAAAGCTCGCGCGGCGCAGGGCCGCCTCGAAGGTCAGCCACGCGGCGTCGGCGATCTCCGATTCCTGCCGGTGCAGCTCGCTCGCCGCGGGGGCGGTCATGAGGAACTGGTGCACGCGCTTGAAGACCAGCCGGCCGGTGTCGCGCCGGCGATACACGTACTCGGACGGGCCCAGCTCTGCGACGACCGTGAGCGTGTCGCGGCCGATCCCCGTCTCCTCCGACACCTCGCGCAGCGCCGCGTCCGCCGGTGTCTCGCCGGCTTCCAGGTTGCCCTTCGGCAGCCCCCAGTGGCGCCCGTCGCTCACCAGGGCGACCTCGTTGCCGTCCGTCACAACGCGAACCACGACGCCTCCCGCGGACACCTCATTCGGCTGGAACGAACGGCGAGCCACGACGGGGGCCACGCTACTCCGCGGGTATCATCGAAAGCTCTCGGCCCCGTGGTGTAGCCTGGCCTAACACGCCACCCTGTCAAGGTGGAGATCGTCGGTTCGAATCCGATCGGGGTCGCCAGCACGTCCCGGCGCGCTGTGTGCTACTCGAACGTGTCGGCGTCGACTTCCTCGAGGAGCTCACGCGCCGCGTCGCGCGTCTCCTGCGAGGAGCCCGGGTCGCTGAGCACCTTGGCAGCGAGGTCGCGCGCAGCCTGCACCACCTCGGACACGACCTCCGTGTCCTCCTCGGCATACCCGCCCGACGCGAGCAGCCGCAGGATGGTGCCCACCCGCCGCCTGGAAGACGTCATATGCGCAGTCTCCCAGACGGCCGGATGCCCGCAGCGGTCTTACTGCTCGTCGCCGGACGGGACGAAGAGCAGCTCCTTGGGGTTGGCGAACGTGTTGCCCAGCGGGGTGACCTTGCCGGTGTGCAGGTTGAGCGTGCCGATGAGCTGGTTGCCGTTGTCGCTGGGCTCAGCCACGAACACTGTTCCCTCGTCCCAGCCGCCGGTGTGGAGCGCCGTGATGCTGCCATTTGCGCCGTTGCCGCCCTTGCTGTCCACGACGTACAGCGTGCCCGCATCCGCAGTCGCAACGGCGAACCCATCAAGCGGCGGCAGGTTCTCGCCGGTGGGGAAAGCCTTGGTCGGGCCGTCGGACAGCTTGAGCTCGGTCAGCGCCGGACTGCTCGGGCTCGACGCGAAGATCATCTCGCCATCGGCCTGGCTGATCAGCATCAGCTGACCCCTGAAACGCGGCGTCTCGCCGGGCACGACGGCTGTGGTGTCCGGATCCATCAGTGCCAGCGCTGCGGTCGTGCCGGTCACGGCATCGGTTGCGCTGCTGTCGTCGTTGAACAGAGCGGTCAGGCTGGCAATGTGCGTGCTCCAGTCGAGGCTCACCCGGTACACCGCCGCCTGCGTGGTCGCGTCTGGGTTGGAGTGCGAGACGTACATCTCGCCGTGCCAGAAGGAGATGCTGTCAGTGCCTCCGTTGCCGGACGCCGACTCGGGATTCGGGCTGTAGCTGAACTGCGTGACCGAGCCGGTGGCGACGTTGATCACGTCCATCGTGGAGTTGGCGTCCTCGTTCACCGTCACCACGAGGCGGTGGTGAGCGGTGTCCGCGCGAAGCCCGTCGGCCTTGCCGGTCACCGCGATGGTCTTGATCAGCTCTCCGGTCCTGGCGTCATACCCGGCGACGGTGCTCTGCGTGGGGCCGCCGGGGGTACCCGGCGTGCCGTCGGGATTGATCCCGTTCTGGTATGCGGTCCAGAGCACGGGCCGGTCTCGGTCGACGCCGTCGACCGAGAGCACCGAGATGTCATCGGGTCCCTTCGAACCGGGCGGCGCCGAGCCGACCAGCACCCTGCCGTGCAGCGTCGTGGGGCTTCCCTGGCTGTCATCCGCAGCGACGCTGCGGGGGAGAAACGGGACCGCCGCAACGGCCGCCACACCGATGGAGCCAACACTGACCAAAAGTCGACGTGAACGCATCTGCATTTGTGCACACCTCCATGGGCTGCCCCGCACCGCGGGCCCCTTCCGCGCGGCGTCACCGTCAACGACGCGCTGCCAGGATAGGGATGCGCAGGTGAACGCCTGATTAACCCGATGTTATGAAGCAGGTGAACCGGGGTTCGGTGCGCGTAGCGCGCTAGCCCTCATAGACGGCCTTGCGAATCGCCGAGGCGGCGTCTGCCGGCGCGAGGCGAGCCAGGTCCGGCAGCGACGTCTGCATCTCGGCGACCAGGGCGTCGGCCACGTGGTACCCGGTGCGGTGGTGTCCGCTCACGGCACCGGAGCCGAACATATCGCCCAGCTTCGCCGAATCCGAGAGGGCGTGGTGCAGGCGGTGGCGGAGCTTTGCCGAGTTCTCGACGCACCAGGCCGCCCAGCCCTCGAACCCCTCGAGCCCGTACCAGAAGTACTCCTCCTCCGGCCGGTCGAGCACCACGGCGCGCGACGTCTGCACGGCGAGCCCCTCCTCGAACACCGGCCAGGCGGCGTCGTCGACGGGCTCGGGTCCGCTGAGGTGCACCTGGTGCCAGCCGTGCGCGGTCTCGTGCGCGGCGGCCACCTTCGCAGGCTCGGGCGCCTGAAACCACTCCAGGCTGTGGAACACGGCGACGTCGTCGCCGAGGCGGCCCACGACCGCGTTCGCGCCCGCGGTGCCGACGAGGAGCACGTGCACCGGCCCCTCGCCCGGTTCGAAGCCCAGCGCCTTGCCGACGGCGGCATCCACCTCCTCGACGATCGACGGCAGCGCAGTCGCGGCCTGCTGCACGTGGAGCCGGACACGCGAGACGTTGTGCAGCATCCCGGCGGGCCGCTCGCGGCTGCCCTGCGCCTGGTAGAAGGCCGCGAAGACGTCGGGGTACTCCGCCTCGTACGAGTCCCGCCAGCGCAGCTCGCGGATGAGCGGCGTCTCCATCTCGACGCTCGCGGCGAAGGCGTCGAAGGACTTCGAGGTGTCGATGATGCGGGGCATCAGTCGAACTGCTGCCGCAGGGGCGGCACCATGCGGTCGGCGCGGGCGCGCAGCACCGCGGCCGTGCCGCGTTGCTCAACGCGATCGCTGCTCTCGGCCATGGACCGCAGCAGTGTTGCGGCCATGAGTGGCATTAACTTGTCC
>JAFALX010000146.1 GCA_019234035.1 Candidatus Dormiibacterota bacterium
GCACGTGCGTGGTGAGGTGCCCAAAGGCGACGCCTATGTCGACGAGAGCGTGCGCGAGCACCATCAGATGGCGTCCACCCTGGCCAGCCTCGACGGCAAGCTCGACAAGGCGAACACCAAGGAGGTCGCCGATCAGGTGGAGATGCTGCGCAAGAAGGTGATGCACCACGTGAACGACGAGGAGCACGAGATGTTTCCCGCGTTCGTCGAGGCGGCAAGCCAGCGCGAGCTCAACGAGCTCGGCAAGCAGCTGCGCGAGGCGAAGGAATCCGCGCCGAGGCGGCCGCACCCGAACCAGCCCGCAGCCACAGCGCTGACCAGCTGGGCAAACGGGCTCATCGACCGTGCCCGTGACGCGGTCGCCGGCCGTTCCCGCTGAGTCGCCGAAAGGCAGAGGCGTTTGGTGGAGGTGATCTCATGACTCACACAGTGCGCGACCTCATGACGGCAAACCCGAAGAGCGTCGACATCGCAGAGCCGGTCGCCGGCGTCGCCGCCCTGATGCGCGACGAGGACGTCGGATCGGTGCTCGTGCTCGACAAGGCAGAGCTGCGGGGCATCGTGACCGATCGCGATCTCGCGGTCCGCGTGATCGCGGAAGGCAAGGATCCCTCGAGCACGAAGGCCGGCGACATTGCGAGCACGGACCTCGTCGCGGTCACACCCGACGAGCCCGCGGATCGCGTGATCGCGATCATGCGGCAGCAGGCGGTGCGCCGGGTGCCGGTGGTCGAAGATGGCAAGCCGGTGGGCATCCTGTCGATCGGCGATGTCGCGATGGACTTCGACCCGGCGTCCGTGCTGTCGGATATCAGCCTGGCGCCGGCGAACCGGTGACCGAAGGAGGAACGCGATGAATTCCGAGAAGAAGGCGAAAACGGTGACGTTGCTCGAGGAATCCAAGACCGAGGAGCAGCATGCCGAGGAAAATCCGCAGACCCCGGCGGGTGCGATGCGCAAGCTGGGCAAGGAAGCGGCCGAGGGTGACAGCCTCAGCGACAAGGCAAAGCGCGCGGTCGAGGAAGTCGACCGCCAGATCTCGGGCGAGTACGAGAGGCGCGACCAGCCGGAGTGATCCAGGAGCGGCCACGCGCCGGCACGAGCCGGTGTGGGCCGCTCTCTTTTCTTCTCATCGAGCAGCGCGCTGCTGCCCGGGCCTCCCTTCGGCGACCTCGGTCGCCAGCCGCACGGCGGTTCGAATTGCGCGCGCGTGAACGTGCTCCGGTCCGGCGTTGACATCGAGCGAGACGACTCGCTGAGCGCAGCGACCGACCACTGCGACATGGATGTGCTCGCCGCGCCTCGCGTCGTCGCCGTCGTCCTCCGTCAGCGCAATCCCGAGCGATGCACCGAACGCACGGCGAGCTCTGGCGGCCATCTCGAGTGCCGCAGTCTCGCCGTCCTCCCCTGCTCGCCGTGTGACGTCCATCGACGTGTCATGTGCTGCGCCGACGAAGCCGCCACGGAAGATCGATGACGCCCCCGGGACACTGGTGAGGAGGGCGCTGAACACGCCTCCCGTGGCAGGGTCCGCAACGGCAATGGTGTTCCGGGTGCGGCGCGCCGTCTCGACAATCGGTTGCACCTCCGCCACGGCGATGTCCGGAAGATAGACCTGTTCCTTCAGGCTGCGGGCCGTCCTGACGCCGATGAAATACAGCGCGTTGGCGCCGACGAACCATCCGGCCGTCGCCACGAGGAGCGCGACGATGCCCGGCAGATGCGTCACGAGCGCGATGACAACGCCGGCAAAGCCGACCAGCGCCAGCGCACCCGCCACCGCGCCGCGGGTCTCCGACACGGCTCGCGAGATCCCCTCGTTCTCTTCGATCAGGGTGAGCGTCGCCGGCAGGATGGCCGGGAAGGCGAGAAACAAGCCCCCGGCGCGTGCGCCGGCGACGTCGCCGATGACGCCTGCGAGCGCTGAAACCGCTGCGCCGAAGGCGAAACGGAGCGCCAGCTTTGACGGCTCGACGCGGGACCGGAGGTGCGCCCGCGTGCCGGGAGCTTCCGGCAACCCCGGATCGGGCCCGATGACGCGATCGGTCATCGCAGCGCGACTGCCCACAGGCTCGCGGCAACCACACCCCACACCGCGATCGACACCAACGCGCCGCGCATCGCGCCAAAACGCTTCACGGCATCGATGGCCACGACTGCAGCGGCCGTGAAGGCGACGGCGCCGGCGAGCATCCCCAATGCCGAGAGCCACGTCGCATGCGCGCCGCGCGTGACGTCCGTGATCACCAGCGAGGCAAGCGCAACGGACGGAGCGGCCGCAAAGAGGCCGCTGAAGCTCTTGGGTCGCAGCCATTCGCCGACCAGCGCGAAGGCCACGACGAGGCACCCTCCGAAGACCGCGCGCAGCGCGATGAGCGGCACCGCGCTCATTCAGCCGAAATCCCTATCGGACCACCGCAAGGCGGTTCCCCGGACGGAGTTGAAGCGGGGCGGACGATCGCCAGATCGAGTCGTTGACGATCGTCCACCCAAGGAGGGAGGGACCTACCAGCGGTACCAACGCCCCCCGGACGACCGAGCGAAGAACCCGACCACCCAGATGACGAGCGCGATGATCGCGATCCACCACAACAGGTGCACCGCGGCTCCGGCGCCGAAGAGGATCGCGATCAGGATGAGCAACAGAATGAGTGGGACCACATTGACCTCCTATGGCTGCTTGTCTTCAACTG
>JAFALX010000293.1 GCA_019234035.1 Candidatus Dormiibacterota bacterium
GTGCGCCGTGTAGCCGAGGTGCGTCTCCAGCACCTGACCCAGGTTCATGCGGCTCGGCACGCCGAGCGGGTTGAGCACGATCTCGACAGGCGTGCCGTCCGGCAGGTAGGGCATGTCCTCGATGGGGAGGATGCGGGCGATGACGCCCTTGTTGCCGTAGCGTCCGGCCATCTTGTCGCCCTGGCTGATCTTTCGCTTCTGCGCCACGTGCACGCGCACGAGCTCGTTGACGCCCGGCGGCAGCTCGTGCCCCGCCTCGCGGCTGAAGATCTTGACGTCGACCACGATGCCGCGCTCGCCGTGCGGCACGCGCAGCGACGAATCGCGAACCTCGCGCGCCTTTTCGCCAAAGATGGCGCGAAGCAGCCGCTCCTCGGCGCTGAGCTCGGACTCGCCCTTGGGCGTGATCTTGCCCACCAGGATGTCGCCCGGGTTGACCTCGGCGCCGATGTAGATGATGCCCCGCTCGTTGAGGTTCTTCAGTGACTCCTCGGCGATGTTGGGCAGGTCGCGCGTGATCTCCTCGGGGCCGAGCTTGGTGTCGCGCGCCTCGATCTCGAACTCCTCGATGTGAATCGAGCTGTACTTGTCCTCGCGCACGACGGACTCGCTGATGAGGATTGCGTCCTCGAAGTTGTAGCCCTCCCAGGGCATGAACGCCACCAGCACGTTGCGGCCCAGGGCGAGCTCGCCCGCTTGCGTCGACGGACCGTCGGCAAGCAGATCGCCGGGGCTCACGTGCTGCCCCGTCTTCACGACGATGCGCTGCGAGAGGCACGTGCCCTGGTTGCTGCGCACGAACTTGTGCACGCCGTACCACTGGTCGGCGCCGCCGTCGTCCGGCCTCAGCAGGATGCCGATGCCGAAGTCCTGACCGCTGAGAATCTTCTCGACGCTGCGGTCGTTGTCCGCCGGCTCCGGCCAGGACACACCGACGACCGTGCCGGCCTTGCGCGCCAGCACCATCTCGCCGCTGTTTCGCGCCGCGTGGCCCTCCATCCCGGTGCCGACGATCGGCGACTCGGTGACGAGCAGCGGCACGGCCTGGCGCTGCATGTTCGAGCCCATCAGCGCGCGGTTGGCGTCGTCGTGCTCGAGGAACGGGATCAGCGCCGTGGCGACGCTCACCGTCTGCTTCGGGGAGACGTCCATGAAGTCGACCTCGCTGACCGGCAGGTCGCGGAAGTTGTGCCGGCTGCGGCAGGCCACGTGCGAGACGGTGAAGTGCCCGTTCTCATCGAGCGGCGCGTTCGCTTGCGCGACGTTGTACTTGTCCTCCTCGTCCGCGGAGAGGAAGACGATGTCGTCGCTGACGACGGGGTTGCCGTCGGCCTCGCGCAGCACGCGGCGGAACGGCGTCTCGATGAAGCCGAACTCGTTGACACGCGCGTAGGTCGCGAGCGAGCCGATCAGGCCGATGTTCGGGCCTTCCGGGGTCTCGATCGGGCAGATGCGCCCGTAGTGGCTGAAGTGGACGTCGCGCACGTCGAACCCGGCGCGCTCGCGCGACAGACCGCCCGGTCCCAGCGCCGAGAGGCGACGCTTGTGCGTCAGCTCGGCCAGGGGGTTGGTCTGGTCCATGAACTGTGAGAGCTGGCTGGAGCCGAAGAACTCCTTGATCGCCGCCACGACAGGGCGCGCGTTGATCAGCGAGGCCGCGCTCACGGTCAGCGAGTCGCTGATGGTCATGCGCTCCTTGATGATGCGCTCCATGCGGATCAGGCCCATGCGGAACTGGTTCTGCAGCAGCTCACCGACTGCGCGGACCCGGCGGTTGCCGAGGTGGTCGATGTCGTCGGGCTCGCCGTTGCCGTTGTTGAGCGAGATCAACTTCCGGATGATCGAGATGAAGTCCTGGTTGTCCAGAACCCGGCGCTCCTTGTCCAGGGCGCGCTCGCGGGCCTCGTCCTCGCTGATGCCGAGGTTCTTGTCCAGCTTGAAGCGGCCGACCTTCGAGAGGTCGAAGCGGCGTCCGTTGAAGAACAGCGACGTGAGCAGGTTGCGCGCGTTCTCCACCGTGGGCGGATCGCCCGGGCGGATCTTGCGGTACAGCTCGATCAGCGCCTCCTCGACCGACGAGCTGGGGTCCTTCTCCAGCGTGGCCGCGATGTACTGGTGCTCCGGATCGTTGTCCTGCTCGGCGAAGAACGACTTGATGTCGTCATTGCTCGCGTAGCCGAGCGCGCGCACCAGCGTGGTGACGGGCACCTTGCGCTTGCGGTCGATCTTGACCGTGAGGATGTCCTTGCTCGACGTCTCGATCTCGAGCCACGCACCGCGGTTGGGGATGAGCTTGGCGCCGTAGAGCAGCCGCCCCGTGGTGCGGTCCTCGGTGGCGGTGAAGTACACGCCCGGGGAGCGGACGAGCTGCGACACCACGACGCGCTCGGTCCCGTTGACGATGAACGTCCCCTCCGGGGTCATCATGGCGAAGTCGCCCATGAAGACCTCGGCCTCCTTGATCTCACCGGCGTTCTCACCGGTCTTGACGTGCAGGCGCGTGTTGATTCGCAGGGGAGCCGAGAACGTCATGTCCCGCTGCCGGCACTCTTCCTCGTCGTACTTCGGGTCCCCGAACTCGTAGTCGAGAAAGCGAAGTTCGTAGTTCTTGCCGGTGTAGTCGATGATGGGGTTTATCTCGTTGAAGAGCTCCCGAAGCCCCTCCCTTTTGAACCACTCGAATGAATCCAGTTGCGTCTGGATCAGGTTTCCGACTTCCAGCTTGTCGGCAATTCGACCGTAGCTGTGGCGAGCGGAAGGAGTGGTGGCGGAAAGCACCATATGCTAGAGTTCCTCCGGAAAGGAATGCGCGCGGGCACGCGCAGCGAGCGGCACAGAGGCGTATCGTAGCAAATCCGGCCCGCGCGTGATAGCCTACTGTGCCCTTTCACCAGGGTTGAGCCGGAATATCAAGGTTCCCCGCGTTCGAACGAACCAAACCTCGCGCCCCGCGCACGGCTTGGGAGCGGCATTCGGGACGCAGGAGCGCCGCGTCGCGTCGTTAGGTGCGAATGCTGCTTTTGCGCTGGTCTACCGGCCGTCGCCGGCACGGGAGCGTCCGCAGCGGCCGGGCGAGCGTTGCTGTCAGGACGCCTGAGGCGAGAATGGTTGCGAACGTCTCGAACCGCAGCCGCAAATCGCTCCCATTAAAAGGAGCGCAAGGCGGAGGGCACATCCGGAACGAGATCGTCCGCGGAGGCGAGCCTTGGAGATCCGCCGACTCCCGCATGCTGCACAGGTAGGGAGGCAGGCCCCAGCGGGGCCTGACGCCCGTGGTCTCGTGAAGCGATGTGCCCTCCGCCGCCCTACTTGATCTCGGCCGAAGCCCCCGCGTCGGTCAGCTTGGCCAGCGTCGAGTCCGCGTCGGCCCGGCTCACGCCCTCGCGCACAGCCTTGGGAGCGCTGTCGACCAGCTCCTTGGCCTCCTTGAGGCCGAGCCCGGTGATCTCGCGGACCGCCTTGATCACGTTGATCTTGGCGTCGCCGGCCGCGTTGAGAATGACGGAGAACTCGGTCTGCTCGGCCTCGGCCTCGGCGGCCGGGGCGCCGCCCGCGGGGACTGCGGCAACGGCCACCGGCGCCGCCGCTTTGACGCCGAGCTTCTCTTCCATCAGCTTGACGGCGTTGACCACGTCGAGAACGGTCCATTCCTGCAGGGCGTCGACGAACTCCTCTGGGGTCAGGGTCTTGGTTGCCATTTGATTGCTTCTCCTTTGGTGTCTTTGAGTTGTTTGTGGCGTTCACCGCAAACGCGCCTTATGCAGCCTCGAGTTTTTCGCGGTACGAGTCCAATGTCGCGGCGAACGTGCTGAGGATCGACTGCATCGCGCCCGCGAGCGTCGTGAGCGGCGACTGCAGGGTGCCGGCCAGCTGCGCCAACAGCACCTCACGCGGCGGCAGGTCCGCAAGGCTGCGGATCCCGGCCTGATCGAGGACGCGGCCCTCGGCCAGGCCCGCGATCATCGGCGCCACGCGGTTGGCGCGGAAGTAGTCAGCCAGGACGCGGGCCGGGGCGGAGAGGTCGCCGTACCCGACTGCCAGCCCGACCGGCCCGACCAGCACGGCGCTGAACTCGCCGACGCCGGCCTCGGCCGCGGCACGCCGGGCCAGGGTGTTCTTGACCACGACGTAGTCGACGCCTTCGGCGCGGAGCTTGCGGCGCAGGTCCTCGAGCTGCTTGACCGTGAGGCCGCGGTAATCGGTGACGACCGCGCTCGTGGCGCGGCTGAGCAGCTCGGTGAGACGGTGCACCGTCTCCTGTTTGCGCGGGCCCGCGCGCATCGGCGCCTCGGCATCGCGGGTCGTCGTCGCCATGATGGGTGTCCTCGTGGGCGCCGCACCCGGACACCGAAGACAGCGTGGCGGCACACGGCGTCGCGCCGGTGCGGCCATCGCGCCCACCTGCGCAGGAGATTGAGCGGGGAGCCCCCCGCGCCTGCGGTCTTCGGCGAACGGACGACAGCGTCGTCTGCTACTGGCGCGTGAGCGTACCACGCCCCCGGAACCCACTCATGCGCCCTACCGGGCCCACCGGATCGAATTGGGCTGGATTTGACGCTCTTCCCAGATCACTGGTACTATTCGCAGTCGCGCCACGAGCGATCTTTGGTGTTCGCGCGCGCTGTTTCGTGGCAGTGCGCAATTCTCTAAAAGCGGTTCAGACGTGCCCACCATCCAACAGTTGGTCCGCAAGGGACGGCAGACGCCGACCCACAAGACCAAGGCTCCGGCTCTCCGCGGCTCTCCCCAGCGCCGCGGTGTCTGCGTGCGCGTCTACACCACCACACCGAAGAAGCCGAACTCGGCGCTCCGCAAGGTGGCCCGCGTCCGCCTGACCACCAAGGTGGAGGTCACGGCGTACATCCCCGGTATCGGGCACAACCTCCAGGAGCACTCGGTGGTCCTGATCCGTGGCGGCAGGGTCAAAGACCTGCCCGGCGTGCGCTACCACGTCATCCGCGGCACGCTGGACACAGCGGGCACTCGCAACCGGAAGCAGGGCCGGAGCAAGTACGGCGCCAAACGCGAGAAGACCGGTTCCAAGTCCTAGCCATGCCACGCCGCGCCCGCGTCACCCGACGCGTCATCCTGCCTGACCCCATCTACGCCAATCCCGGCGTGGCGAAGTTCGTCAACTGCCTGATGCTCAACGGCAAGAAGAGCATCGCGCAGCGGATCCTCTACAACGCCTTCGAGCGCATCCGGCGTTCGTCGCGCAAGGAGCCGATCGAGGTCTTCGACCAGGCGATGCGCAACGTCACGCCCGTGATCGAGGTCAAGCCGAAGCGTGTCGGCGGCGCCACGTACCAGGTGCCGGTCGAGATCCGCCACGACCGCCGGCAGGCCCTCGCGCGCCGCTGGATCATTCGGTACGCCCGTGGGCGCGGCGGCCGCAGCATGAGCGACAAGCTGGCCGCCGAGCTGATGGATGCAGCCAACGGCGTCGGCGCGTCGGTGAAGCGCAAGGAAGACACCCACAAGATGGCGGAGTCCAACCGGGCCTTCACGCACTTCAGATACTGACCATGGCTGTGGCAACGCGTGCGCGCGCCTTCCCCCTGGAAAAGACCCGGAACATCGGGATCATGGCGCACATCGATGCGGGCAAGACCACGACGACCGAGCGCGTCCTCTTCTACACCGGCCGCATCCACAAGCTGGGTGAGGTGCACGAGGGCGCCGCGACCATGGACTGGATGGTGCAGGAGCAGGAGCGCGGCATCACCATCACGTCCGCCGCGACCGCCGCGGAGTGGCGCGGTCATCGCATCAACATCATCGACACGCCCGGTCACGTCGACTTCACCGTCGAGGTGGAGCGCAGCCTGCGTGTGCTCGACGGTGCCGTCGCGGTGTTCGACGCCGTCGCCGGTGTGGAGCCGCAGTCCGAGACGGTGTGGCGCCAGGCGGACCGTTACGACGTGCCGCGCATCTGCTTCATCAACAAGATGGACCGCATGGGCGCGGACTTCTTCCGCGCGGTGCAGTCGATCAAGGATCGCCTCGGCGCGAATCCCCTGCCGATCCAGGTGCCCATCGGGTCCGAGAACGACTTCAAGGGCATGGTCGACCTGATCAACGAGCAGGCGATCATCTACACGAACGATCTCGGCACCACGCTGCAACGCGCGGAGATTCCGGCGGAGATGCGCGAGGAGGTCGCGCGCTACCGGCACCAGCTGCTCGAGGCGGTGGCCGAGGCGGACGACGACCTCATGATCAAGTACCTCGAGGGCGAGGACGGGCTCGCGCACGACGACATCGTCAAGGGACTGCGCATCGGCACGATCCGCACGCAGTTCGTGCCCGTCCTGTGCGGCGCCGCGCTGAAGAACAAGGGCGTGCAGCCGATGCTCGATGCGGTCGTCGACTTCCTCCCGTCGCCCCTCGACAAGCCGGCGATCGAGGGGCTGTCGCCGCGCGAGGAGCCGGAGATCCGCACCGCGAGCGACGAGGAGCCGTTCTCCGCGCTCGCCTTCAAGATCGCAACCGACCCATTTGTCGGCAAGCTGACGTTCTTCCGCGTCTACAGCGGCACTCTCAAGAGCGGCTCGTACGTCTACAACGCCACCAAGGGCGAGCGCGAGCGCGTCGGCCGTCTGCTGCAGATGCACGCGAACCACCGTGAGGAGCTCGAGGAGGTGCGCGCCGGCGACATCGCCGCCGCCATCGGTCTGCGCAAGACCACGACGGGCGACACGCTGTCGGACGAGAAGAAGCAGATCATCCTCGAGTCGATCAAGTTCCCCGAGCCCGTCATCGCGGTCGCGGTCGAGCCGAAGAGCAAGGCCGACCAGGACAAGATGGGCATCGCGCTGCAGAAGCTCGCGGAGGAGGATCCCACCTTCCGAGTGCGCACCGACGACGAGACCGGACAGACCGTCATCTCGGGGATGGGCGAGCTGCACCTCGAGATCATCGTCGACCGCATGCTGCGCGAGTTCAAGGTCGACGCCAACGTCGGCAAGCCGCAGGTCTCGTACCGCGAGACGATCACCGCCCCGGCGCACGGCACGGGACGCTTCGTGCGTCAGTCCGGCGGCCGCGGCCAGTACGGCCACGTCGAGCTGAACCTCGAGCCGAACCCGGAGAGGGGCTTCGAGTTCGTCAACAAGATCGTCGGCGGTGCGATCCCGAAGGAGTACATCCCCGCTGCGGCGCGCGGCATCGAGGACTCGCTGGCGAACGGCGTGGTTGCGGGCTACCCCGTCGTCGACATCAAGGTCACGCTGGTGGACGGTTCGTACCACGACGTCGACTCCAGCGAGCAGGCGTTCTCCATCGCCGGGTCGATGGGCTTCAAGGACGGCATGCGCAAGGCGAAGCCGGCGCTGCTCGAGCCGATCATGCGTGTCGACGCGTTCATGCCGGAGGAGTTCCTCGGCGACGTCATCGGTGACCTCAACAGCCGCCGCGGCCACATTCTCGGCATGGAAGGGCGCGGCACGTCGCACATGGTGCATGCGGAGGTTCCCCTCGCCACCATGTTCGGCTACGCCACCGACCTGCGCAGCATGACGCAGGGACGCGCCAACTACAGCATGGAATTCCATCACTATCAGCAGATCCCCCAAAGCCTGGCGGATGAGATCGCCGCCAAAGCCAAGGTTTAAAGGACAGGAGAATGGCCAAGAAGAAGTACGCGAGCACCAAGCCCCACGTGAACGTCGGCACGATCGGTCACATCGACCACGGCAAGACGACCCTCACCGCGGCGATCACCAAGACGCTTGCCGAGCGCGTGGGCGGGGACAACAGCTTCGTCGCCTTCGATCAGATCGACAACGCGCCCGAAGAGAAGGCGCGCGGTATCACCATCGCCACGGCGCACGTGGAATACGAGACCGCGAACCGTCACTACGCGCACGTCGACTGCCCCGGCCATGCCGACTACATCAAGAACATGATCACGGGCGCCGCGCAGATGGACGGCGCAATTCTGGTCGTGGCCGCCACCGACGGCCCCATGCCGCAGACGCGCGAGCACATCCTGCTGGCGCGGCAGGTCGGCGTGCCCTACATCGTCGTCGCGCTGAACAAGGTCGACGCGGTGGACGACGAGGAGCTGCTCGAGCTCGTCGAGCTCGAGGTGCGCGAGCTGCTGTCGCGCTACGAGTTCCCGGGCGACGACATCCCTGTCGTTCGCGTCTCGGCGCTGAAGGCGCTCGAGGGTGACAAGGAGTCGGGCGACGCGATCATGCAGCTCATGGAGGCGGTCGACACCTACATCCCGCTGCCGGATCGTCCGGTCGACAAGCCGTTCATGATGCCGATCGAGGACGTGTTCTCGATCGAAGGTCGCGGCACCGTCGTCACCGGCCGCATCGAGCGCGGCATCATCAAGGTGAACGAGCAGGTTGAGATCGTCGGCATCAAGGACACGAGCAAGACGACCGTCACCGGTGTCGAGATGTTCCACAAGCTGGTCGACAACGGCGAGGCCGGCATGAACGTCGGCTGCCTGCTGCGCGGTGTCAAGCGTGAGGAGGTCGAGCGTGGCCAGGTTCTGGCCAAGCCCGGCACGATCACGCCGCACACGAAGTTCAAGGCGCAGGTGTACGTCCTGAGCAAGGACGAGGGTGGACGGCACACGCCGTTCTTCCCCGGCTACCGCCCGCAGTTCTACATCCGGACCACCGACGTGACCGGCACCATCGCCCTGCCCGACGGCCAGGAGATGTGCATGCCCGGTGACAACGTCGAGATGGGCATCGAGCTGATCACGCCGATCGCCATCGAGGACGGCATGCGCTTCGCCATTCGCGAAGGCGGCCGTACTGTCGGCGCGGGTGCTGTGACGTCGATCGAAAAATGATGTTCGGAGGGCACGGCACTATGGACAGGCGAGTCGCGTCGCGACCCGGTGGGTCGCGCGCTCTCTCTCGCCCGGCATCCGTTTCCGTTGGGTTGCGGGTGCCGGGCTCCGAGAAGCTCGCCAGTCCACAGTGCCGACCCTCCTCTCATCGCAATCGAGGCCACGTCTAACACCCATGCCCCAGAAGATCCGCATTCGGCTGAAGGCGTACGACCATCGCGTGCTCGATCAGGCTGCGTCGAAGATCGTCGAGACCGCGACGCGCA
>JAFALX010000378.1 GCA_019234035.1 Candidatus Dormiibacterota bacterium
GTCGGTGTCGGTGTCGGTGTCGGTGTTGCCGTCGGCGTCGGAGTGGGCACGACCGCAGGCTTGAACGCCGCGATGGCGCCGCTCCAGTACGCGCCGGCGCTGCTGGTCTCTGTTTCACTCAGCGACCCAGCGGCGACGGAAGCCCTCGAGTCGAACGCGAAGTGGAACCAGTCGGCGCCGCCGCCGGAACCGAGGCCGGACCATCCGGGCCCTGGGGTGACGGTGAGCGTGCCTCCGCCGTTCAGGAATGGCGCGAACGAAGTGATCGCGAGATCTCCCGCTCCGACGGCGGCAGCCGTCGACACAGACACGGTCGTCGTCGCCGCGTTCGTTGTCGCGGTCCCCGCCGAATCAAGCGGGGATGCCGCCGCGCCGGAGTACTCGCCCATGATTCCTGCAGTCGCGCTCGCGGAAGTGGAGGTGAACGACGCGGAGACGATTCCTCCGGGGTTGTTGGGGTAGTACCAGACCTCTGACGTCGTTCCGGTGATCGCTGAGGACGCCCGCACCCATCCCGTTGGAGCGGCGAACGACGGCCCGCTGTTGCTGTCGAGAGCTGCGACCAGCATCGTCCCCTTGGTGCTCGCCGTGAGAAGCGACAGCGGCAACGTCGCCGAGTACTGCTCTGTCGACCGCCCGACCTGGACTGTGGCGATGCCGCCCGTCGGAAGCGGTGTTGGGGTGGCGGTTGGAGTCCCTGTCGGAGTTCCTGTCGGGCTGGGCGTGGGAGTGGGCGGAGTCGCGCCAATGAACTTGTTGAGGATAGTGGCCGTCATCTGCTGAATCCGCGGATCCGGCGTCGTGTTGTTCGCGGATTGGACGTATGTCGCGTCGAGCTTCGTTGCCCAGTCCTCGGTCCCGGCCGCGAAGACCCAGGCCCCGCTCGGAGCCTGGTAGATCGAGGAGTTGGCGTATGTGGATGCGTTGTTGACGTCGGTGTACGGCGAATGCGATAGCAGCGTGTACGAGGTGTTCGCTGGGAGCGGATACTCCGTGAACTCGCGGTCCATCTCGTAGCCGACCGTGGAAGGAACGGAATCCCCGTCTTTCACTCCGGTGCCGCTGTACGTCCAGTTCGAGCTGTTGACGATGTCGTACGAGAAGCTCACCCCCCAGCTCACATACGAGTCGAACATGATGCCCATCAGGCCTTGTTCGGGCCGGTTGGGCAGTGGGTCACGCCATTCGACCGTCGTGGTGGGACCCTGAACGGGGTCCGCGCTGGCGAGCTTGTAGCAGACGAGTACACGATTCGCGACGCCAGACGCAGAATTCTCGAAGCGGACCTGCCAGTAGACATCATTGGAGCCGAAGAACGCCAGGCTCACGCCGGAGTCGCGCGCTGTCTGGGCAGCGTTGTACATGCCCTGCGACCAGTACTCGTCGTGCCCGACAGACAGAAAGGCCTTGCTGTTGAGGAGCGCCGCGCCATTGGTCTGCGTGTCGACGTCTGTGGAGTACGTGATGTCGTACCCCATCTGCTCGGCCCAGAGAATGAAGTGGAATTCCCAGGCGAAGAAAAGACCTGAGCCGTCATCGGAGTACGGACGGTCGAACGACACCTTCACCGCCGCGGTGGTGCCGCCCGCGGTCTTTGCTCCCCAGCTGTTGTAGTCGTAGAGGCTCTTGCCCGTCGTGTTGTTGTCGGGGTAGTTGTTGTATGCCTCGTACGTGTTCACGCCCGCCTGGAACAGGAACTGCGCCGGGCGACCGTCGCGGACCACAAAGACGATGTAGTTCTGGTATCCGGCGGCATTGGTGAGGAGCGCGACGTACGCACCGCTCGTCCACGACGTGGTGGGCGTGATCGTGGTCCCGAGTGACCAGCTGCACGCGATCAACCCTGTCGTCGGCGCCGCGGTGCACGCCGATTGGTGCGAGCCCGAAAGCGGGCCGATGTGCTGCAGCAACCGACCCCCGTTGCCGCCGTACCAGCCGATCCTGTAGACATCGACCGTGTAGGTCTGTGCGGGGTTGACGCTGACGTACAGCTTCAGCGGCTGTCCCTGCAGAACGCTCGTCGCCGAGGCATAGCCCTTGATCTGTCCGTGCGTGTCGTCAGCGGCGAGCCCGATCTGCCAGCCGGTCGTGCCCGGAAGCTGGTTCTCAGCGACAATTGGGTTGCTCGCGGCACGCGCCGCGGTGGCAAACCACCCGGACGCGAGCGATCCGACGGCGATGAGCAGCGTGAGAACAAGCGTCGCGAGGCCGAGGCGCCGGCGGCTCGGCGTATGAGCGAACATCGCCCCGGAAGCCGGACGCGGATGCATCGTGGTTGTTCGCGCTACGCTCGCATAGGCCTCGGACGGCGACGGTTGCGCTTCATTAGCTAGCGGCTTGTCTGACAGCGGGTGTGTCATCGAACTCCTCGGCCGTGGTGGCCACCGTGTGTTGGAGTTCCACGGGTACGCCGCCACGCAGCCGCGACTCCTCAGCCGCCTCCAGCGCCTCGACGACGCGGAGACCAAACAATCCGTCAGAGATGGAACGCTGCCCGCGGCGAATGCAGTCGAGGAAATGGCTCAACTCGACCGACAGCGGCTCATCCGGTGCGATGTACGGATGGATCGTGTCGCCGTAGCGATACGTCAGCTGGTTGCTGCCAAAGTCGGCCGAGTCCAGAGCCGCGATCCCGCGGTCGTAGATCTGCACGGGCGCCTCGTTATCCGTGTCGTCGTAGACCGCCATCCGCGAGTCCCCCACGATCACCGTGTTGCGGATCTTCTTGGGAGACATCCACGACACGTCGATCGCGGAGACGACGCCGGACGGAAAGGTCATGTTGATGAACGCGACGTCGCACCCGCCGCCCTTGACCAGGCTCCGCCCGGAGGTCTGCAGTCTGACCGGAAACTCGCTCAGCAGGTGGAACAGGATGGAGAAGTCGTGGGGCGCGAGATCCCAGATGACGTTGACATCGGGGCGATGCAGGCCAAGGTTGAGCCGTGACGACGTCGCGTAATGGATGGCGCCCAGCTCGCCGTTGCGTATGAACCGTGCCAGCCACTCGACGCGGCGGCTGAACAGGAACGTGTGCGCCACCATCAGCACCTGCTCGCGAGACGCGGCGAGGTTCACGATCTCTCGGGCCTCGGCGACCGAAGAAGCCAACGGCTTCTCGACGAGCACGCCGCACCCGGCCTCCAGTGCGGTCCTGGCAAGGGCAGCGTGCGTCTTTGCCGGCGTCGCAATGACGACCGCTCCGATCGTCTCGCCTTCGAGCGCAGCCTCCAGCGACGTGTACGACCGAACCCATGGGTACTGCTTCCGCGCACCCATCAAGCGCGCCGCGTCGCTGTCGATCGCGATGACGTCCTCATCGCCCATCAGCGCCGTCAGATTGCGCAGCAGTTTCGGGCCCCAGTAGCCGAGCCCGACGACAGCGACGCCTCCCGGCCTATGGCGCGGGCGCGCGTGACCTCGAAGCTCGGCAACATCGGACGCCGGCGCCTGACTGTCGCGTGTGAGTACCGCCACCCCTCAACCCCCTCTTCGCGCGTTGACAACCTTGTGTCGTCACAAGTGCTTGTGTCGTCACAAGTGCCCAAACTCGGTTCATCAACCGTCACGCATGATACGCAGTTGCGTAGCGGACGTGGTGTAAATCCTTGAGACCCTCTAGACGAGAGAGCCACCGTGTGGTCCAGATGGAGCTGTTCACACATCCACTGGAGGACCACGACGATGGCCGACCCCAGGATGACACTGCCGGACCTGCTCGCCAAGTCGGAGCAGCGAGCTGATCCAACGTTCGTGCGCGACGGGCTGAAGCTGCTCGCCCAGGAACGCATGGACGCCGAGGTGACGCAGCTGATCAGCGCCGCGCCGTACGAGCGCGCGGAGAGCCGGCTCAACAGTCGTAACGCACCTCGGGTTGAAGCAGGCGGTACAGCAGGTCTTCGTCGGCGCAACCTGGCAACGTTGCTGCGTGCATTTCATGCGCAACATCCTTGCCACCGTGCCCAAAGCCGCGCACCAGATGGTCGCTGCGACGTCGTCGGCACCTTGCCCAACCGACAAGCACTGTTGCGGCTCGTTGGCGCGGTGCTCGGAGAACAGAACGACAAATGGGCCGTGACGCGCCGCTACTTCAGCAGCGAGTCCATGGCACGTCGGGCTGATCCAACTATGCTGGCGCCGCCGGCTCGCCCGGACCAGCGCGCTCGCCGACGTGCATCGCGTGCAGGTCGTGCCAGCCACAGAGCTTCACCCGCGCCCGCTGACTCCACGGCGCCAGCCGGTGGAGCGCGCTCTCGTCGCCGAACGTCCGATACAACCGAAACACGCGGAGGTAGCGGCGCACCGTTGCTTCGAGGTCGAGCCAGCGGCCCGGCAGCTCTCTGCCGAATGGTCCGCTGCTCGCCGCAGGAAACTGGTGGTCCACAAAGGTCCCCTCTCGGGCGGGGTTGGGACACCGCCAGAACCGCATCCACTGCTGCGGCACAACCTTGAACCGGCGGTACCCGAGGGCCGACAACTGGCTCAGCACATCGAACACCTCGCCGAACGAAGTCTTGGACGTTTCGAGCGAGACGAATTTGGGACGAGCCGCGCACGACGCGAGGCCCTCGACGCAGAGGTTATCCGCGCCCTCGATGTCGATCTTTACGTAATACGGAACCCCGTATGTCGACAGGAGATCCTCGAACCGCGTCGCCGGCACCTTGATCGTGCGAACCGAGCCGCCGAACTGCATGTAGTACTCGGCCCGCTGGCGATGGATCGTGGCCCATTCCGGCTGGAAGTCGTTGAGGTAGAACGCAATCTCGCCGGCTGACGGTCCGATTGCGGTGTTGACCACCCTGAGGTGGCCGGACCGCACATACGACCCGAGCCTGTCGTCGACCCCGCGGCAGTGGTCAGGATTGGCTTCGACTCCGACGACCCGAAAGCCCTTCTTGAG
>JAFALX010000172.1 GCA_019234035.1 Candidatus Dormiibacterota bacterium
TGGGAGCCACGGCGGTCGTCGGCGTGCTGCTGCTCGCGCTGTGCGCAGGCGTCGACCTGCTCGTCGCGCACAACCTGCGCGCGTCGATCCAGACGAATGTCACCGACACGGTCGCACGGCTGGCCGCCGAATCATCGCAGCGCCGCCTGGAGGAGCCCGACCTGGACGAACCGGTCGCGAGCTGGCGTATCAGCGCAGCGGGTTCGGTGATCGATACGAGCCCGGGCGCGCCGGCGCTACCAGCGGCGTTGACGAACGCCGGCGAACCGCAGGACGCCTCGATCGGGGGCACCAACTTTCTCGTTGCCGGCGCACACGCAAGCGCAGGCCGCGTGGTCGCGGCGGAGTCGCTGGCGAGCGTGGACCGTGCAGTGGGCACCATCGTCGTCGCGGAGCTCGCCATCGTTCCGGTGCTGCTCGTCGCGGTGTTCGGTGGCGCGCTGCTCGTGGGGCGCCGCGCGGCCGCCCCGCTGCAACGCGCGCGGCAGCGCCAGCTCGACTTCATCGCGGACGCCTCGCACGAGCTGCGCACACCGCTGTCGGTCATCGAAGCGGAGGCGTCACTCGCACTGACGTCGCCGCGGGACTCCGCCGCACCATCCGCAGCGCTCGGCCGCGTGCTCGCGGAGTCGCACGTTATGCGGCGAATGATCGACGACATGCTCTGGCTGGCACGCTTCGACTCGTCGCCGCTGCCACCGTTGAACGAGACGGTGGACCTGGGCACGACTGTCGAGGTGGCGGCCGAACGTTTCCGCTCGGTCGCGGCACGGCGCGGCGTGGCGCTCGAGATTCACCCTGCGGAGGCGCTGGTGCAGGCGCCGCCGGAATGGATCGACCGGCTCGTCGGGGTGCTCGTCGACAACGCGTGCAAATACGCGCCGCCGGACGGTGTGGTGCGCATCAGCGCCGGCAACAGCACGGGCAGATCCCAACTCATCGTCGAGGACAGCGGGCCCGGGATTCCCATGGCGGCACGCTCGCGTGTCTTCGATCGCTTTCACCGCGAGACACGCGACCGCGATGGAACGGGACTCGGACTTGCGATCGGTGACGCAATCGTGCACGCGACCCGCGGCCAATGGGAGATCGGTGAGTCATCGCTGGGCGGTGCGTCGATGACGATCGTGTGGCCTGCCGCGGCGCGCTGACAGCCGGCGGACAAACATAAAGAAAGGCGGCGCATTCGGGTCGGACGCGCCGAAAGCCCTGCACCACGTCGTCAACAATGGCCGGCTTTTCACTCGTCTCACTGGAGGCTGCGCCATGTCCGATGCAGTGCCGCTCCGCGGCAGCATGTTCCACGCGCTCGACCGGCCGCGTCGCGGCCACCCGCGCACCCGGCAGCTGACCGCGCACGAGGAGCAGACGCCGATCGAGCTCACCGTGCTGCTGCGCGAGTGGCCGTTTGCGCCGAGCGTGCAGCAGACGCTCGCGTGGATGCAGAGTGAGCCGCATCAACGCGATCGCTTCGACGCGGACGCCGTCGCCGCGCGACACGCATTCGCGGAGGAGGATCGTGACCTCGTCGTGCGGTGGGCGCGGCAGCACGGCGCACAGCTCGTCGGAGAGGACCCCGTCACACGTCGCATCCGGTTGCGCGCACCCGCCGCAAAAGCGGCAGAGCTGTTCGGCGTGCGGCTCGAGCAATTTCGCTGGGAACGCCCGGGTGGCGTCGTCGAGTATCGCGGTCATCTGGGGCCGGTGTACGTGCCGCGCGCCATCGCGCACGCCGTCGACGGCGTCTACGGTCTCGACGACCGGCCCATCGCGCGACCGCGGCTCATGAATCTCGACCAGACCAAGCCGGGCATCGTGTCGTACGACCCGACGGAGATCGCATCGCTGTACCGCTACCCGAGGTTGCCGAACGACGGCGCCGGTCTGCACCTGGTCGCGGGGATGATCGAGCTCGGCGGGGTGACGCACGACCACGAGATCGCCGCTTCGTTTGCGCGGCTCAACCTGCCGGCTCCGGAGATCGTGCACGTACGCGTCGACGGCGCGGAGCCGTCGCCCGACGCCGGTGGTGCCGACCTGGAGATCGCGCTCGACTACCAGGTGCTCGGCGCGATGACGATGGCGATGGCGCCGCAGGCGCGTCTGACGATCGTGAGCTACGACGCGCCGAACAGCGAGCGCGGGTTCATCGACGCCGCCGCGGCTGCGGCGTCGGACACGACGCACCGCCCCGCGGCCGTGTCGATCAGCTGGGGAGCGGCCGAGGAGATGTGGTCACACCAGGGGATGCGGGGATTCGACTCCGTGGTCGCCACGGGGGCGCTGCACGGCGTCACGTACAGCGCGGCCGCCGGGGATTCCGGCTCCGCGGACGGCCATCTCGACGGCCGCCAGCACGCGGAGTTCCCGGCGTCGTCGCCGCATGTCTGGGCGTGTGGTGGTACCACGCTGCTCGCCGGTCGCGACGGCATCCTGAGCGAGACCGTGTGGAACGAGCGCGTACGCGACCAGGGCGCCGCGGGCAGCGGCGTCAGCGGCCTGTTTCCGGGGCCTGCGTATCAGACCACGGCGGGCATTCACGCACGGCAGGCCGACACCGGGCGGTTGGGCCGCGGCCTGCCCGACGGATGCGGTGTCGCCGATCCCGTGACCGGCTGGAACGTGTTCGCCGGCGGGCGTCTGCGCACGACGGGCGGCACCAGCGCGGTGGCGCCGATGTACACGGCGCTCTGGACGCTCGTCGGGGCGCTGCGCGGCCGTCCTGTCGGACTTCCGCATCCGGCGCTGTACCGGGCGGGTACGACTGCGTTCAACGACATCACGCAGGGCAACACGGACGGCCCGTACAGCGCGCGCCGCGGCTGGGACGCTGCCAGCGGATGGGGCAGCCCGATTGGAGTCGCGATCGCGCGCGCGCTCGGCGCGCCGGTGCCACAGGTGCGCAGTGTGACGCCGCGCCGCCGCCACAGCGGCGACCTCGCGTTGTGACCACCCCTCAGTGCGACGGCGGCGGCGCCGGCACCCACGCCCCGCCGGTGCACGACAGCTGCGCCTGCGCGGCCCCGACAACGGGCGCTGCGTAGAACTGGCCGCGCACATTCACCGTGGTCGCAAACCCCGGTATCGGAATCGGCAGCGTGACCGTTCGCGTCACCACCGCGACCACCCGGCATCCGTCTGACGCGCAGGCGGTGCCGTCCGGGTTCTGCGGGTCGTCCGCCGTCTTCAGCGCACCGCCTCGGGGCTGGGTGATCTCCGCCGACTGATCGCCCGCCTGGATGCAGGCGCGCTGGAACGAGTACAGCGCGCCCTGCCGGTCCTGCGACGAGATGTCGACGATCGCTGCGCTGCACGGAGAACGCGCCGGCGGCGTGCACACGCTCGCGCCGTACAGGTAGTGCGGATCGACCGCGTCGGCGCCCGACTGCGCCGCCAGCTGCGCCGCCGACTGGGTCGAGCTCGAACAGCGGAACAGAAACGCGGTGTCGGCGACGAGGCACACGAGGGCGAACAGAAAGAG
>JAFALX010000106.1 GCA_019234035.1 Candidatus Dormiibacterota bacterium
GGTGACGCCGCCAGGCCGGCGAGCACCGTCTCCACGAAGCGATCCTCGGTCTCGCAGAAGCCGCCGCCGGTGCCGCCGAGCGTGAACGCCGGTCGCACCACCAGCGGGAGGCCCTCGCGTTCCTTGAACGCCTTGGCCTCGGCGAGGCTGGACACCGTCTGCGACACCGGCACCGGCTCGCCGATGCGGATCAGCAGGTCCTTGAACAGCTCGCGGTCCTCCGCCGCGCGAATCGCGGACAGCGGCGTGCCCAGCACGCGAACCCCGTGGCGCTCGAGGACCCCGGCCTCGTCGAGCGCGACCGCAAGGTTCAGGCCCGTCTGTCCGCCGAGGGTTGCGAGCAGCCCGTCCGGCTTCTCGATCGCGATGATCCGCTCGAGCACCTCGACGGTGAGCGGTTCGACGTACACCGCGTCGGCAGATGCGTCGTCGGTCATGATCGTCGCCGGGTTGCTGTTCACCAGCACCGTGCGCACGCCCTCTTCGCGCAGCGAGCGGCATGCCTGCGTGCCCGCGTAATCGAACTCCGCGGCCTGCCCGATGATCACCGGCCCCGACCCGATCACCAACACGCACGAAGGCCTGTCGTGAGCCGCCGGCGTCCCCGCATGCTCATCCGATGCCGCGCCGTCCACAGGAACTGCGAGGTCGAGCTCGGTCTGTGTCCCTGAGGCTGAGGTCGTTCCTGCGGGGAGGGAATGCATGCCGCCGTCGAGTTCCACAGGCCGGCGCAGCCGGCCGAGGACTGTCTGAGTAAGGCGGTATGCATCCCCTCCCCGCCCCAGGCCCCGACACAGCCCGAGGAACTCATCGAACACGACCGCGCGATCCTGCGGACCCGGCGCGCCCTCAGGGTGATATTGCACCGAGTATGCCGGCAGCTCGCGATGCCGGAGCCCTTCGACGCTGCGGTCGTTGAGGTTGCGTTCGCTCACGTACCAGCCGGAATCGGCCGGCAGGGACGCCGCGTCGACCTGGAACTCGTGGTTCTGCGACGTCACGTACACGTCGCGCGTGCGCTCGTCGCGCACCGGGTGGTTGCCCCCGTGATGACCGAACTTGAGGCGTGAGGTCGATGCGCCCGCGGCCTGGCCCAGGATCTGATGTCCCAAGCAGATGCCGAGCAGTGGCACCCGGCGCTCGAGGAGATCGCGGCACAGCTGCACCGCGTGCGGCAGCACCGCGGGGTCGCCGGGACCGTTGGACAGGACGACACCGCCCGGCTGGTGGCGCAGCACGTCGTCGAGGGTCGCGTCCTGGCGCACCACGATCACCTCGGCGCCGCGGCTCACGAGCGCCCGCATCTGGTTGTACTTCACGCCATAGTCGACAACAACGACACGCGTGCCCGCGAACGCCCCCTTCGTTCCGGCGAGCTCCACGCCGCGCTCCAGCGGCGCATCCAGACGCTCGTCGAAGCGCAGCCATGGCTCACGGATCGACACCTCGCCCACCAGGTCCTGGTCGGTCACGAACTGCGCGTGGCGCGCGGCCTCGACGAGGTCCGCGGCCGCCCGGTCGTCAGCGGCGATGACGCCGCGCAGCGTGCCACGATCGCGGAGGTGCCGCGTGAGCGCGCGCGTGTCCACCGCGCGCAGGCCCGGGACGCCGAACTCGCGCAGCTCCTCGTCGAGGGAACGCTGGGCGCGCAGATGCCCGATGTCCGGCGACAGCTCGCGCACGACCAGCGCGCGGCAGTGCACACGCGGGGACTCGCGCGTGTCGTCGCGACAGCCGTAGTTGCCGATGAGCGGGTATGTCATCACCACGACCTGCCCGGCGTACGAGGGATCGGTGATCACCTCCTGGTAGCCGCTCATGCACGTGTTGAAGACCACCTCGCCGCTGGCCGGCCCTGCATCCGGCGCGCCGAACAGCACACCGTCGAACACCGCGCCCGATTCGAGCGCGAGGATCCCGCGTTGCTCAGTCATGCACCACCTGCATCGGGCGCGTGAGGCGGGCCTCGTCCATGTGCACGACGCGTCCCGACGCGACCGTCATCAGCACGCGGCCGCGCACCGTGGCGCCGAGCAGCGGCGTGTTGTGCGAGCGCGAGCGCAGCGATGTCTCCGTCACCGTCCACTCCGCGGCAGGGTCGAACAGGGTCACCGTGGCGGCCTCGCCGGTGCGCAGCCGGGGTGCGTCGACCGGCGCGTGCGCGCCGAGCACGTGGTGCGGACCGGTGGTGAGCGCGGCGACGAGCCGCGGCAGGCCGAGGCCCACGAGCTCGGGGATCGACAGGCACTGCGCCAGCGCCGTCTCGAACCCGATCATCCCGGCGGCGGCGCGGTCGTACGCCAGCCGCTTGTCCTGCGCGCGATGCGGCGCGTGGTCCGTGGCGACGGCGTCGATGAGCCCGGAGGCAAGCGCGTCGCGCACCGCCTCG
>JAFALX010000122.1 GCA_019234035.1 Candidatus Dormiibacterota bacterium
CCGCCGGTCACGCAGTGTCTCCCGCGGCAGCGCGCGGAGCAGCCGTGGCGCCGACTCGGTGGGCAGGGGATGCGGGTCACCGATGACATACCGCGGCACGGTGACCTGGCGGCTCAGCTCGGGTGCGATCCACCCCTGGTCGTAGGCGTAGGCGAGAAAGCGACGCAGTGCCACGAGCGCACGGGCGCGCGAGCGCGGGTTGGGCAGCACGTCGGCGAGCTCGAGCTGATAGCGACGCAACGTTGCGCGATCAAGGTTTTCGCAAAGGTCCTCGTCGCTCGCGCGAGCTCGCATGAATGCGACGAACTTGGCCAGATCCTGGCGGTAGGCACGCACTGTGGTCGGCGGCCGGTTGCGCTGCACGCGCAACCAATCGAGGTAGTCCTCGATCCGGCTGGGGAGCGGGTCGTGCGGCCCGGGGATCGCGTCCGTCCAGGCAGGCCGGCGTTTCCGCCCCGGTGCGTTCGGGCGCCGGCGACTGCGTGACTCCACCGTCATGGGCCGATTATCGGTGCTGCATATGGCAATGACACACCACGTCCGCATCGCGATCGCGCGAGATCGGCGCTCGGCTGACCGCTCGTCTCAGGTGGGGTAGATGAAGCCCTCGACGCCGGCGAGCGTTGGCACCAGCCGTTTGTCGACGACACCGAGTCCCTGCCAGTTGGCCTCGTCGATGATGAAGCTGGTGGGGCTGACCACGGTTTCCACGAATGCCACATGGCCGATGCTGCTGCTGCCACCACCGCCCGGCGACCACACGACGATCGCACCCGGCTTCGGCGTCATGCCCTCCGGTTTGTTCTGCGCAGCCGCGGCGGAGATCCACGTCCATGCGTCGCCGCCCCAGGTGACACTCACCAGCGACGCGACGTACCACGTGCACTGACCCCAGGCGAAGTCGTCGGGGCGCGGACCGAAGGCGAACGGTGGCAGCGCGCCGTCGAGGATGCCGCTCGCGAGACCGTCGAGGGTCGCCTTCTCCACCTGCTGGCCCTCGGCGGCGGCAAGGTTCGTGAGAACCCCCTGCAATTGGGCGGTCAGCTGCGCGGCCGGCCCCGTGAGCTTCGCTGCTTGCCGCTGATACATCGCCTCGTCCTGCAGCGCCTGGTCTTGTTGCGCCTGCACTGCGTCTGCCTGCAGTTGGATCTGCCGCTCCTGCTCCTGCTGCGCGGATTGCAGGTGCGCGAGCCGGTCGGTATCGGCACGCACGCTCTGCACCAGCGTGGTCATGCTGTCGGTGATCTGTGAGTAGCTGACCAGCGCGTCGACGGTCTGGCCGAGGTCCTTGCTGTTGGCGAGCTCGGTGAGCACGGTGTTGCTCCGGGTCGCCTCGTACATCGTGAGGACGATCGCGGCCAGCTGCTCGCGGTCGGCGGCAAGTTGTGCGCGCACGCCGCCAAGGTGTGCCGTCGTCTGCTCCAGCACGACGTTGGCGTTGGCCAATGCCAGCTGCTCCTGCGCCAGCTGTGCCTGAGCTGCAGCCGCACGCTGCTGCGCCTGTCCCGCGTCGTACAGCAGCGGGGCACTCTGCAGCTGCAGCGACATGATCTGCTGTTCCAGTGCGTTCGCCTGCTGCTGCAGCGCAGCCTCCGCGGCTGTCGGCGGGCTGGTCGGTCCAGGGGTCGGGCTCGGGGCCGGACTGCTCGCGCCGGCCGGAATCGCTCCCGACAGCGCGGCGAGGCCGGCCAGACCGAGAACGAACCTGCCCCCGCGGCGAAAAGTCACCGAGCGCAGCTTCGGTGTCGCTCAGCCCGAGCGACGCCCCCGCCCGATCGAATGCGGAACCTTCGTCACCGGTTGTTACGCGGCGGTCGAGAACCATCCGACGATCCTGAGTGCGCCGTTATCAGGGAATGGAGGTCCGCAGCGAGCCTGCTGTGCTTATCAGGAGCATGACGTCGGGTCTCACACACTCCGAGGACGGCGTGCACTTCAGCGCCCGCGGCGAGGCGGTGATGGCCCGGGCGATCCTCGCGGGCTTGGGCGACGCGTAGCGCCGTCCAGCGATAGCCGTCCCACCAGCGCAGGCGCCGGTCCCGGTTCCGGATACCACCCGGGAAGCGTCACCGGCATCCGACCGGCGGCGGCGAGCACCGTGGAGCGCTTGCCGAACTGCCAGATCAGTAACTGTCCTGTCAATGACGTCGGGCACGCTGGCGGCCGCACAGGCGAACTGCTAGTGTCCAGCGCGTGTCCGACGGGCGCCCCGAGAGGGTCGAGAGGCTGATGTCGGCCTTTCAGTCGGTGCCGGGCGCCACCGCCGCCGGCCTGCGCCGGGCGATCGTTGCACGCGCGCACGCGCGCGCCCTTGGCGAGGTGACGCTGCCGGAGCTGCCCGAGGACATCGGTGCGTGGGTCGACAAGGTCGCGCGGTATC
Organism: Candidatus Dormiibacterota bacterium; assembly: GCA_019234035.1. Taxonomy (GTDB): domain Bacteria; phylum Chloroflexota; class Dormibacteria; order Aeolococcales; family Aeolococcaceae; genus JAFALX01. The sequence goes on from JAFALX010000122.1 coordinate 2,381, forward strand.
CCAGCGAGGTGACCGACGACGACGTCGCAGCCCTGCTGGTCGGCCACTCCGAGGACGAGATCGTCGAGATCACCGAGGCCGCCGCGCTGGGCGCCAGCCTCGCCCCGTTGGACGCGGCGCTCGCAGCGATTCGGGACGGCCGGTCCCAGCCGGACGCCGCCGCACCGGAGCGCTCGGGCAGGTGACCGAGGCCGGGCCGTGCGACTGAAGGTGCTCGACAACGGCCACCGGCCGCTGCAGAAGGTCCCGCTCGGCATCATCCGCCTCATCGTCGGGCAGGTCCCGCCGCCGATCCTGGTGATGTCGTACCGGCGCGAGCACTTCGGCAAGTACATGGCTCCGTGCTTCCACCAGGCGATGCGCGGGTCCACCGAGTGGAGCAGCTTCGAGACCGAGCTGTTCGCCGCGTTCGTCTCGAACCTCAACCGCTGCGTCTATTGAACGACGGATCACACCGCGGTCGCGGTGAAGGCCTCGGGGCGGCCCGACGTGGTCGAGGCGGTGCTCCGCGACCACCGCACGGCGCCGATCGACGAGCGCCTGCGAGCGACCCTGACCTTCCTCGAGAAGGCGGTGACCGCCCCGGACGCGCTCCGCGCGGCGGACGCCGACGAGGCCCGGGCTGGGGGTGGCAGCGACCGGGCGCTCGAGGACGCCGC
>JAFALX010000204.1 GCA_019234035.1 Candidatus Dormiibacterota bacterium
CCTGCGGCTCGTTGCCGCGGTGGAACTCGTCGCCGCCGTTGAGGCACAGCACGCCGCTCATCGCCACGGCAGCGTATGCGACCGATGTCCAACACCGCCTCATCCGTACACTCGGGGCGAATGTCCGATACAGACAAGTACGCAGCAGCCGTCATCACGTCGCGGCGCGACCTCGCACCCGACCTCTGGGTGATCCGGATCAAGCCGGACATGGAGCTGCCGTTCCGCCCCGGCCAGTACGTCACGATCGGCCTGCCGCGCAACGGCAAGGTGATCGAGCGGCCGTATTCCATCTGCTCCTCACCGACCGAGCAGGAGATCGAGCTGTTCATCGAGCGCGTGCCCGATGGCGAGCTCAGCGATCCGCTGTTCGATTTGCATGTCGGCAGCGAGATGGTGGTGCGCAAACGCACCAAGGGGCTCTTTCTCAAGGAAGCACCGGTTGAGGTGCCGCATCTGCTCGTCGCCACGGTGACCGGCATCGCACCGTTTGTCAGCTTTCTCCGCATGCTCGTGGAACGTGATCGCGCCGGCACCTGGACGCCGGTTCCGATCGCCGCGCTGCACGGCGCCAGCCGCTCCGAGGAGCTCGGCTACTACGACGAGCTGCGCATGCTCGACGCCGACTTCCCCTGGTTCACGTACCTCCCGACGGTCAGCAGGCCGTGGGAGAACCCGGAGTGGGGCGGGGAGACCGGGCGCGTGGAGGACGTGCTGCGCAAGCACGCGGACGCGATGATGCACCCCGGCAACGGCGCCGTCTTTCTCTGCGGACATCCAGGGATGATCAGCAACGCACGCGCGCTGATGAGGCGCCGCGGCTTCGACGACAAAGAGATCCGCGAAGAGCAGTACTGGCCCGACTGAACGGCGGCGTGTCGACCGTGGAAGCTGGGCGGCGAAGCGTTGCGCAAAAAACATCGAAAATCGTTCGATCTGCCGTTAGCATCAGGACCATGCGTCGCGTGCGCCGCCTGCTGGTGTGCACCGTGCTGGCGGCGCTGGTCATGCTGACCGCCGTCGCCGCCGACTGGCCCACGTTCCATGGCGACAACACGCGCCAGGGCAATGACACGGCCGATCCCGGTCTCAGCGACCCATCGCATGCGTGGACATCGGCCACACTCGACGGCAAGGTCTATGGTTCACCGCTCGTCGTCGGGACGCAGGTGATCGTCGGCACCGAGAACGACACGGTGTACTCACTCGACAGCAGCACCGGCGCAGTGAGCTGGTCACGCCACCTGGGGACCCCTCGAACGAGCAACTTCCCCTGCGGCAACATCAACCCGCTCGGGATCACGGGAACGCTGGTCGCGGATGGCGGGTACCTCTATGCCGCCGCCGAGGTGCAGGTCAACACCACGACATTTCACTTCGAGCTCTTCACGCTCGACCTGGCCGGAAACCTCCAGGGCGCAGGCGCCATCATCGATCCGCCGGACCCCGGCTTCAATGCCAACTACCAGCAGCAGCGCGGCGCGCTGCTCGCGCAGAGCGGCAGGATCTTCGTGCCGCTCGGCGGACTTGACGGCGACTGCGGTCCGTACCACGGCTACGTGCTCAGCATCCCCGAGCTCGGTCAGGCGGGATCCCAACACTGGTGGGCGAGCACAGAGGTGGACGGCAGCAACCGCGAGGGCGGCATCTGGGCGGCCGGCGGCTTGTCCGCCGATGGCTCGGGGAATGTCTACGCCGCCACCGGGAACAGCAACCACGGGAGCAGCACCGACGCGTACGACTACAGCGACGGCGTGATCAAGCTGCCGTCGACGTTCAGCAGTGATACGGCCGATGCGCCGCCGGCGGACTACTTCGCACCCTCGACCTGGTACCAGGACAACGCCGGCGATGTCGACCTGGGCTCGACGACGCCGCTGCAGCTCCCCGGCAACGAGGCGTTCATCGTCGGCAAGAGCGGCGCCGGCTATCTCCTCAACGACGCGTCGCTCGGTCACATCGGCGGTGAGATCGCGTCGCATCAGGTGTGTCACGCGACCAACGACGCCGCCTTCGGCAGCCTTGCGTACGCCGCGGGGTGGGTGTACGTCGGCTGCAGCGACGGCATGGCCGCGGTGCAGGTGAGCAGCACCGGGTTCAGTGCGACGCCCGACTGGTACAACACGAGCACGGCTGCGAACCGGCCGCCGACCGTCGCCGGCGGACTGGTGTGGGCCGTCGACACCGCGGGCACGGGCCTTGTCGCCTTCAACGCGACGACAGGCGCCACCGTGTTCGGCGCCGGCACCTTCGCGTTCGGCGGCGCCACACACTTCGCCACACCGGCCGCGGCCGGCGGCGGCATCTTCGTTCCAGCCAATGCTGTCATCTACGCACTGAGCGTCCCGCAGCCTGCAGCGGTGAACGGCTTCACCATGGACGCCTTCGGTGGTGTGCACCACTTCGGGTCTGTTGCCGGCGCCACGTCACCGCAGGCGCCGCCGTCCTGGCCCTGGGAGATCGCCCGCGGCCTCGCCGTGCTCCCCAACCACACCGGCGGTTACGTCGTCGACGGCTGGGGCGGCGTGCACGCATTCGGCGCTGCGCCCGCGCTGGGTCAGAACGGGAATTACTGGCTGGGATGGGACATCGTCAGGGGAATCGCCATCGACGGCAACGGCGGCGGCTACCTGCTCGATGCCCTTGGTGGGGTGCACAACCTGGGCACCGCGCCAGCGGTGGAGGTCACCGGGTACTGGTCGAACTGGGAGATCGCGGTCGGCCTCGTCCTGCGCTCGGACGGGCACAGCGGCTGGGTGCTGGACGGCCTCGGCGGGCTGCATGGGTTCGGCACCGCCGGAGATGTGCCGACGACCCAGGGCAGCGCCTACTGGCCCAACTGGACCATCGCCCGCGCGCTCGTGCTCAGCAGCGACAGCGGGGGCTATGTGCTCGACGGGCTCGGTGGCCTGCACCCGTTCGGCAGCGCGGGGGCGATCGCCAGCAGCAGCTACTGGCCCGGCTTTGATATCGCCCGCTCCGTGTCGCTGTATCAGACCAGCCCCGCGGCGGGGTACCTGCTCGATGGCTACGGCGGCATCCATCCGGTGGGCGCCGCGGTGGCCAATCCGAATCCGGCGTACACGCCCTACCAGGATGTGTTCCGCGCGGTCGGCGTCACGTCCTGACGCCTCGCTGCCGACGCAGCCGTCACGGAGTCAACGCCGCTCGATGATCTCGTCGATGAGCCCGTAGTCGAGCGCCTGTTCCGCGGTCATGTAGTTGTCGCGGTCCATGTCGGCTGCCACCTGCTCCGGATGCCGGCCGGTGTGCTTCGCGTACATCGCGACCAGCGTGTCGCGCTGGCGCAGGATCTCGCGCGCATGGATGTCGATCTCCGAGGCCTTGCCCTGCATGCCCTGCGTCCAGGGTTGATGGATCAGCACCAACGAGTTGCGAAGCGCGCGGCGCTCACCGGCTGCGCCTGCGGTGAGCAGCAGTGACCCGCCGCTCGCGGCCATGCCGAGGCACAGCGTTGCAACTGCCGGCTGCACGTACTGCATCGCGTCGTAGATCGACATCGCCGACGTCACCGATCCCCCTGGGCTGTTGATGTAGAGGTGGATGTCCTTCTCGGCGTCTTCGCTTTCGAGAAATAGGAGCTGCGCGGTGGTGAGATTGGCGGAGTCGTCGTCGATCACGCCGCCGAGGAACACGATGCGATCGCGGAGCAGCCGGGAGTAGATGTCGTACGCGCGCTCCCCGCGCGCGGTGCTCTCGACGACTGTGGGCACGAGCATGACGTCAGCGTGCGCTGGGTGGCTGAAAGCCGATGCGGCGTCGCGGCTCGGTCCCGCCGCTCGCCAGGAAGGTGCTGAAGCTCGCCACCGCGGCGAGGGACTGGGCGTCGAGCACGGACGTGGCTGCGTTGAGGCGCTGGCGCGGGTCGGCCGGCCATGCCGGCTCGTCCGGGCCTTCGAGCGCTTCGGCGAGCTGCGCGAACACCCGGGCCGGCGAAACCGACAGCGCGTAGGCGATGGCGACCAGGCGGTCGCTCGAGACGTCTTTGACGCCGCGTTCCACCTCGGAGAGGTACGCCGGCGAGCAGCCTGCCTCGGCGGCGATGTCGGAGAGGCGGCGGCCCTGGCCCTCGCGATGCGCCCGCAGCACCGCGCCGAGGTGGCGGCGGACGTCTTCGGGCCTTACGCTGAGAGCGAAGTTCACAACGCTGAGAGCGTAGCACCTTAAGGGACGGGCGGCGCCCCTTCTGCCCAGAGCGGCGGCGTGCGACCGGGCTCGGCGTCGTGAATGTGGTGTATATTGTGGTGTATGAAGCGCCGGACGAACATCTACCTGGAGGCCGACCAGGCGGCGGCGCTTGACGACGCAGCCGCGGCTCGCGGTATCAGCCGCGCGGAGTTGATCCGGCAGCTGATCGATCGCGGTATCGGAGTCGATGCTGCAGCGGATCTGGAGGCCGATCTGGCCGCTATCGACGCCGCGTTTGGAGTGTTGAGCGGCGATGACGACATCGAGCCGATTCCGCGAGGGGCTGACGATCGTTCCCGGTACCTGGAGCGGCTCGCTTCCAGGCC
>JAFALX010000196.1 GCA_019234035.1 Candidatus Dormiibacterota bacterium
GCGCAAGCTGATGGCCGAGGGCAAGCGGCCACTCGCGGTCGGCTTCTTCTTCTCGCTCGGCCACTCCAGCGTCGTGTTCGCGCTGGGCATCGGCCTCACATTCGCGGCGAAGGCGATCATCGGCCAGGTCGCCAACCATGGCTCGGCGCTGCACGGCGTCGGCGGCATCGTCGGCACGGCGGTGTCGGGCACGTTCCTGTACCTGATCGCGCTGCTGAACCTCGTGATCCTGGTCGGCATCGTGAAGGTGTTCGTCGACATGCGGCGGGGCCGCTACAACGACGACGAGCTCGAGCACCAGCTCAACCAGCGCGGCCTGATGTTCCGGTTCTTCGGGAAGCTGATGCGTGCGATCCACAGCCCGTGGCAGATGTATCCCGTCGGCATCCTGTTCGGGCTCGGCTTCGATACCGCGACCGAGATCGCGCTGCTCGCCGCCACCGCCGGCGCGGCGACGTTCGGCCTGCCGTGGTACGCGGTGCTGAGCCTGCCGGTGCTGTTCGCCGCCGGGATGTCGCTGTTCGACACCATCGACGGCTCGTTCATGAACTTCGCCTACGGGTGGGCGTTTGCCAAGCCGCTGCGCAAGGTCTACTACAACATCACCATCACCGCGTTGTCCGTTGCGGTGGCGCTGATCGTCGGCTCCATCGAGCTGTTCGGATTGCTGGCGAACGAGTTCAACCTGAGCGGCGGTTTCTGGTCGTACGTCTCGCATTTCGACATCAACCAGGCCGGCTTCATCATCGTCGGGCTGTTCGTCGGCACCTGGGTCGTGGCGCTCGGCGTGTGGCGCTTCGGCCGCATCGAGCAGCGCTGGAACCGCGCGGCGCTCGAACATCGGGAGAGTGACATCTCACCGGCCGCGTAGGCGGCGGCTGCGCTAGCGCCCCGCGAAGCGCTGGACGATCGCCATGAGCTCGTCCATGTAGTCGTCACCTTGGCCCTCGCGGATACCATCGGCCACGCAGCCCTGAATGTGATCGCGCAGCAGGATGAACCCGATCTTCTCCAGCGCAGCGATCGCCGCGCTCAGCTGCGTCAGCACCTCGGGGCAATAGCGCTCCTCGTCGACCATGGTGCGGATGCCATCGAGCTGGCCGGCGACTCGATTGAAGCGGACGAGCAGATCGTCCTTGCTCGCCTGGTACGAGCCGCGTGATTTGAGCGGCTTGCGTGCCCCAGGTCCGGGTGTTTCAGCCATGCTGGTCATGAACGATGCCCTCCGTGCATGGATTGGTCGTGGATGGAATGGTCGTGCATCGAATGGTCGTGGATCGAATGGTGCGCCATCGCCGGCTCCTTGCCCGCGTCCTCGTACGACCGGTTCTCGAAGCGATCCCGGCAGTGATCGGAGCAGAAGTAGACGCGGCCGCCGCCGCTCCCGGTGCTCGCCGGGGCGGTGGCGCGCTCGACCTGCATCCCGCACACCGGATCGATCGCGTACAGACGGCCGCCGCCGAATCGCGCACGGTTGCGCGCCAGCCACCAGAAGCCGGCCAGCACCGCGATCGCGATGATGTCGAGCAGCGTCGTCACATTGAGCCCGAACGCATCCGGCGCGATCTGCGAGGGACGCGTCTGCGGGATCGCGTGGAGCGCCGTGAAGAGAAGCTCGACCGCGAGGCCCGCTGCCGACATCACGAACCAGAAGACGCCGAGCAGCCGAAGCGTCATGGCCCAGCCGTAGTAACGGCGGTAGATGAGCAGCAGGGGAAGGGTGATGAGGTCCGCGAAGATGAACGACACGACGCCGCCGAAGCTGATCCCGCTCTTCCACAGCGCGGCGGCCAGCGGCACGTTGCCGATGGAGCAGACGAAGCTGATGATCGCGATGAACGGGCCGACGATCACGTTCTCCAGCGACGACCAGAACCCGTGGCCGGTGAGGAACAGCGCCTGCCACCACGCGTCCGGCACGAGCACCGCGAGGAACCCGGCGACGCCGAAGCCGATCAGCAGCTCGCGCCGCAGCATGGTGATGTCCGCGATCGTGTAGCTCGCCGCGTCGGACCAGCCCGCGGCGGAGCGGAGCCGCGCGGAGAGCGGCGCGCGTGCAGCGGCATCGTCCGGGTCGGCCGCCCCGCTTCCCACGAGACGTCGCCGCGCAGCTGCGACGATCCTCTCGCCGAACACCACCCGGCCGACGAGCGCGAACAGCGCGATCATGAACAGCCCGCCGACGAACTCACTCGCCGTGAACTGCCAGCCGATGAGCACGGCGAGCACCACGCCGAGCTCGATCACGAGGTTCGTCGACGCGAACATGAACGCCATCGCGGCGATGAAATCCGCGCCCTTGGCGAACAGCGACTTCGCCATCGCCGTGGCGGCGTACGAGCACGACGACGAGACGGCCCCGAGCGCCGTGGCGCGCGCCACGGACCGCCACCCCGGCCGGCCGAGCACGCGGGTCATCTCGCCGCGCGACACGAAGGCCTGCACAGACCCGGACAGCACGAACCCGAGCACCAGCGCCCACAGCGTCTCCCAGAACATGAAGAACCCCTCGCGCAGGCCGGAGCCGATCGCCTGCAGGACTGTCAACGCCACGCTGTGCCTCCGATCCGAGTGATGCCCTGTATGCCCCCGGGGGGTATATGACACAGCATACCCCGATAGACTTGGCGGCCGTGGCTTCAGACGAGTTCGACGTGATCGTGGTGGGCGCCGGGCCGGGCGGGTCCAACGCCGCCGCGGCGGCGCTCGCCGGCGGCCTGCGGGTGGCGCAGGTCGACAAGGCGGCGTTTCCGCGCGTGAAGCCGTGCGCAGGCGGGCTGACCATGAAGACCTGCCGCGCGCTGCGCCTCGAGTACGCGCCGTGGGTGCGGGCCACGTGGAGCAGCGTCGAGTTCAACCTCTGGGGCGGGGAGGGGCACCGCTTCACGCATCGCAGGCGGCCGGTGGTCGGGCTGGTGCTGCGGCCCGAGTTCGACAACGCGCTGGTGCGGCAGAACCTGGAGATGCGCGACTTCCGGCTGTTCAGCGGCGAGCGCTTCGTTGACGCGTCATACGACCGCGGCTTCACCGTGCGCACACGCGCGCGCACACTGCGCGCGCCACAGCTCATCGCGGCCGACGGCGCCTACAGCACCGTCAACCGGCAGTTCCATCTCGCGCACCCGCGCACGAACGCCGTCGCGATCGAGGTGAACATTCCGCGCGACGACGTGCGCAGCGACAGCGATCCGCAGCTGTGCTTCGACTTCGGCGCCGTCGAAGCGGGATACGGCTGGGTCTTCCCCAAGGACGACCACCTGTCGGTTGGGCTGTACACGTATCGCTGGGGTCTCAAGGGATTGCGCGAGCGACTGCTCGCGTACATCGCCGCCAAACGGCTGGCGCCGCGGCACATCGATGCCCTGCGTTTCGACGCGCATCAGGTGCCCGTCGGTGGATACGGTCTCTCGCGCAGCCTGCTGCCGCTGTACATGGTCGGGGACGCCGGCGGCTTCGCCGACGCGCTGACCGGCGAAGGCATCTACCACGCGGTCGAGAGCGGCCGCATTGCGGGCGAGACCGCGGTGGCGGTGCATCGCGGCGACGCTCGCGGACCGGCACTGTACCGCAGGCGGCTGTGGCGGTCGGTGCTGCCCGACACGTTCCTGACATACCAGGCGTCACGCGTGTTCTATCGCCACCTGCGCGCCGGCACGCACGCTCTCGAAGCACCGGGGGTGTGGCGTGCGCTGATCGAGGGCTACGCCGACGCCGCAACGTTCACCACGAGTGCCGTACGTGCGCCCGAGTACATTCTGCGGTCGCTGTTACACGGATCGCTTCGCTACGAGCGGCTGGCGTCGCAGGATGTCGCGGGAGTCGCATCCGCGTAAAGACCGCCCAAACCCGCCAATCGTGTGGACAATGGCGGCGGCGGCATCCGCTCAGCGAGCAACACCATATGCCCAGCATTCACACAAACGTCCGACTCCTGGCGGTGGCCGCGGTCCTCACCGTCGGCGCCGTCGCGTGCGGCAGCGCCGCACCGGCGAAGACGCCGACGCCGCATCCGTCGCCGACGCCCAGCGGCACACCGACGCCGGCGGCCACGCCTGCGGCGCCGCCACTGGCCGCGCCGTACATCGTGCAGGTGGAGAACCTGAACGACGCGCGGCCGCAGTCGGGGCTCAGCACCGCCGACATCGTGTACGAGTACGAGACCGAGGGCGGGATCAGCCGCTTCAGCGCGATGTTCTTCTCGACGCCGACAGCGACCATCGGCCCCGTGCGCAGCGCCCGGCTCGCCACGGTCAAGCTGATCGGCATCTACAACGGCACCCTGGTCTACTCGGGCGCGAGTGACTTCGTCGCCGCGACGCTGGCGGACTCCGGAGCCCGCGCGTACAACGAGACGTCAGCGCAGGGTGCGCTCTTCCGCATCGGCAGCCGCGTTGCGCCGCACAACCTGTACACCGACGGGCCGCACTTCGCACCGCTGGCGCAGCGCGTCGGGCCGCACACGACGACGTATCAGCTCTGGAAGCGCACCGCGATTCAGGCGCTGCCGCCCGGCGGCACCACGGAGACGGTGTTCACCGTGCCCGTGTCGGCCTCGGAGCGGCCCACCTACACGTACGATCTCGCGACCGGCGGGTATCAGCGCACGGAGTCGGACACCGGCCTGCTGGTGGACCAGGACACGCAGAAGCCGTGGGAGGCGAAGAACATCCTGGTGCTTCCGGTCGCCGTGACGTTCGGGCCGGAGATCGAGAACCCGCCGAATTCGTACGGGCTCGACTTCGCGCTCATCGCCGCCGGGCCGGCACAGCTCTTCGTCGGCGGCCAGATGTACCCGATCACGTTCAACGAGAGCGGCAGCGGACCGCCGGTCCTGACCATGGCCAACGGGCAGCCGGCACCGGTCACTGACGGCCAGGTGCTCGTCGAGCTGGTGCGCACCGGGCTCACCGCAACCCCGGGCGGCTGAGCGTCCTGCGCCGGCGCACCGATGGGCGCCGGCGATGCGCGCTTCAGTAGATGAAGGCCTCGACGCCGGCCAGCGATCCGATGTAGCGCTGGTCGACGACGCCCAGGCTGTAGTAGTTGCCCTCGTCGACGGTGAAGCTGGTCGGCCCGCTCACCCCGACGACGTACGCCACGTGGCCGAAGCCGCTGTATGCGCCGCCACGGGCGAACACGACGATGGCGCCCGCTCGCGGCTGCATCCCCTCGGACATGTCCGCGGCCGCGGCGGTCGAGGCCCACTGCCAGGCATCGCCGTTCCACGACACGTCGCGGAGTGATGCGACGTACCACGTGCACTGTCCCCACGGGAACCAGTCGTCCTTCGGCCCGTACGAGAACGGCGGGAGCGCGCCGCCGAGGATGCGAACCGCTCCGATGGCGGCGGCGCGTGCGGCCGCCTGCGCTGCGCGAACCTGCCCGATCTTGTCGACGATCGACTGCAGCTGCACGCCGAGGCCTCCGGCCATCCCGCTCAGGTTGCCGGCGTACGCCTGCAGCTGCCGCTGCTGCGCGGCCTGCTGTGCCGCGAGCGCCTGCAGGTTGGCCACGACCTGGGCGGCCTGGTTGTATTCCTGCTGTTGCTCATCGCGCAGTGCGGACAGCTGCTGCTCGCGCGTCTGCACGTCCTTGACCAGGCTCTTGACCTTGTCGCTGACCTGGATGACGCTCGTGATCGCGGACATCGTCTCGGCGAAGCTGTGGCTGTCGACGATCGCGCGCGTCACGGTGCCGTCGCTGCGCATGTTGTACATGGCGACGACGAGCTGCGAGAGCTGCGTCCTGTCGGCGGCGAGCTCGGCCTGAGCCGCAAGGAGCGCTGCGGTCGTCGCCGCCAGCTTGGCGTTGATGGCGTCGAGCTGCGCCTGGGCTGCTGCCGTCTGCTGCTGCGTCTGCTGCAGCTGTTGGGCGACCGCCGCCGCCTGCGCCGTCGCGCCCGAGCTCAGTTGCTGCAGCGCGCCGATCTGACCGGTGATGCTCTGCGCTTCCTGCTGGAGCGCCGCGATCTGGTCGTCGAAGCTGTCAGCCCGTGCCTGGCGCTGGCTCAGAGGGGACGCGATGATCGCCACCAGCAGGACGCCGGCGGCGAGGAACCTGCGGATTCGCGGAGCCAGCGGTGTGTGCCTCGTGATGAAACGTGGTGAGGACGAGAAGGCAGGCTGACGGTACCACCGATTTCTGCAAACGGTCAACGCGTTTGCTGCGGCCGGATTGCTACGCGGGTCGTCAGCTCGGGACGGCGCGCCAGCGGCCCTGGACGAACATCCAGAGGATGTGGGTGCCGTGGGCAGGCGGCGCGGCCGGCTCGGGCGGGAGCGGCACCGCTACGACGAGTGGTGGAGGGAGAGCCGGTTTGGCCGCCACCGCCTGACCACCCACGAGGTGCCCGGCGAATCCTGCGGCAGCCGCCACCAGGAGCAGTCCCGCCGCGGCGCGCGTTCGCATGCCGGTAGATTGGACACGTGCGCATCCTCGCCGTCAACGAGGGGTCGAGCAGCCTGAAGCTGTCGGTGATCGGCGACGGCGACGAGACGCTCGCGACGGAGAACATCGCGCTGGGGTCGGGCGCGGACAGCGATGCGCACGCCGACTCCGCGACCCGCCGGCTCATCCAGGCGCACGGGCCGATCGACGCGGCGGGGCATCGTATCGTGCACGGCGGCACGGAGTTCACCGGTCCGGTGCTTCTGACCGCGCCGGCGCTCGAGCGCATTCGCGCGCTGACCGACCTGGCACCGCTGCATCAGGCGAAGTCGCTGCACGGCGTGGAGCTCGTGTCACGTGTGCTGCCCGATGTGCCGGCGGTCGGATGCTTCGACACCGCGTTCCATGCGCACATGCCGCCGGCTGCATCCACGTATGCGCTCCCCCAGGCGTGGCGCACGCGCTGGCCGCTGCGGCGCTTCGGCTTTCACGGGCTGTCGCACGCGTGGTCGAGCGCGCGCGTTGCGGCGCTGCTGCAGCGCGACGTGCATGAGCTCCGCATCGTGACGTGCCACCTCGGCTCGGGTGCATCGCTGTGCGCGGTGCACGACGGTCAGTCCGTCGACACCACGATGGGATTCACACCGCTCGAGGGCCTCGTGATGGCGACGCGCTCGGGCAGCGTGGACCCGGGCCTCGTGCTCTGGCTGCAGCAGCACGCCGGTGTGGCGCCGTCGGAGGTGAGTGACACGCTCGAGAACCGCTCGGGCGTGCTCGGGCTCGCCGGAACCGCGGACATGCGCGCGGTCGTCGCATCCGCTGCGGCCGGTGACGAGCGCGCCGGGCTCGCTGTCGACGTCTACGTGCACCGGCTGCGCGCCGCCATCGCCGCGATGGCCGCGGGGATGAACGGGCTCGATGCCTTGGTGTTCACGGGTGGCGTGGGCGAGGGGTCGTCGGAGATCCGCGCTCGCGCGGCCGCGGGGCTCGGCTTTCTGGGCGTTCGGCTGGACGCAGCGCGCAACACCGGCGCAACGGGCGACAGCGACATCGGCGCGTCGGACGCCGAGGTGCGCGTGTTCGTGATCACCGCGAGAGAGGACCTCGAGATGGCAGCGCAGGTACGAGATGTGCTCGCGCCGGTTGCGAGACCGAGCTAGCTTGCGCTCCAGCCCTGCGTTGCCAGGCGGTTGAGGTCGCTGGCGACGCCTGCCGACGGCATCCCCTGGAAGAACGTGATGTGCGCCTGGTTGTCCGGCGTGTACGCGAGCATCTGCGCCGCATGGTCGACGTAGTACGGCGATCCGGGTGACGCCGGCTCCGGCGATGCGAGCGTCACCTTCGCAGCCAGCTGCGCGAGATCGAGCTGCGCCTTGGTGCCGGTGAGCCCGATGAACGCGGGGTTGTACTGCTCGACATACGGCCCGAGCACCGCCGGCGTGTCGCGGTCCGGGTCGGTGGTGATGAAGATCACGAGGATCTTGTTGCGCACCGACTCCGGCACCTGCTTGAGCGCAACGGCGAGTAGCGTCAGGTTCTCCGGGCAGATGTCCGGGCAGTGCGTGTAGCCGAAGTAGACGACCGCGACCTTTCCCGCGGTCTGCTGCTGGAAGTCGTACGGCTGATTGTTCTGGTCGGTGAGCGTGAACTCGGGTTTCGCCAGTGGATGCACGATCTCACCGCCGGTCCAGTGATAGCCGCCGGAGCCGGCCGCGGCGGTGCCGCCGCACGCGGCGAGCATGATCGCCAGCACCGCGACACGAACGACCCTCACGCCAGCGCCACCGCCGTGTCCGCTGCCGCCTGCGTTCGCACGGGCAGCGTGCCGAGGCCACTGATGTGCAGCGTGCGTCGGGCGATCTCGTACGATACGAGGCCGACGGCCGTCGCGACGCCCTGGCTTGCAAGCCGCTGCAGGATGGCGATCGCCGCGGCGACACCGGGGTTGATGCCGAGGCCGACGAGAAGGCCGATGATGCTGCCCTCGTAGGCGCCGATCCCACCGGGGATGAGGCTGAGCAATCCGGCGACGCTCGACACTGCGAAGACGAGCGCTGCGTTCACCCAGGTCAGCTGACCTGGCGCGACCGCCTGGGCGACGAGCCACAAGGTGCTGATGAACGCGGCGGCCTGCAGCGCGCTCAGCCACGACCATCCGAGCGTGCCCGGCTTGCGCATGAGAATCGTGAGGTCGTTGTGGATCTCGTCGACCTGGTGCAGGGTCCGCTTGAGCAGCGGTGTCTTGGACACGGCCAGACGCAGCCAGCGGTACAGCGGGCACCACGTGAGGCCGGCAATGATGCCGACGATGAAGATGACCACGACCGCGATGCCGCCCAGTGCGTGCGGGAGCGCGAGCAATCCCGGAATCGCGAACAGGATGAGCACGAACATGTACAGGAGCTCCTGCACCGTCTCGGCGGCGACCGCGGCGCCGAACTCCGCCTTCGCCGCCTCGGCGACGAGCACGGCGCGTGTCAGCTCGCCGAGCGGGAGCAACGAGGTCGCCTGTCCCGCGAGTGTGAGCAGCACGACGTCACGCATGCGCATGCGAATCCCGACATCGACGAGCAGGTAGTGCCAGCGGATCCCCTGCAGCACGTAGTACCCGACCGACACTGCGACGATCGCCGGGAGCAGCGCAAGGTTGAACCGCCGGATGGCGACGGCGAAGCTCGCCGGATCGATTGCCAGCACCAGCGCGAGGATCGCGGCCACGCCGATGAGCAGCGGGATCAGCGACTTGAGCCAGTGCAGATCCTTGATGTGGCCGATCCGGAAGGTGCGCCGGTAGCGGCTGTGCTGCAGGTGTCCGGTGGCCGAGCTCACGATCGGGCGATGCTCCTCGGAGCGGCGTCACGGGGGGCCATCACCGCGAGTATGACGCCGCAACGCCCAGAATCAGCCCGCGAGAGAATGAGTTGCGTGGCACCGCTTGGCGGTCGTGCGCGATGAGCGGCCGGGTTCGCGTGGCGGTCATCACGGTCAGCGACGGCTGCGCTGCCGGCACCCGCGCCGACAGTGGCGGCGACCTCGTCGCAGAGCGTCTGGCCGCACTGCCCGCGGAGATCGTGAGCCGCGCGGTGGTTCCGGACAGCGTGCCAGAGATCCAGCACGCGCTCACGAGCGCCATCTCGGCGGCCGACTGCGTCGTGCTCACCGGCGGCACGGGGCTCGGTCCGCGCGACGTGACACCGCAGGCGGTGGCGCCGCTGCTCGGGTACGACGTGCCGGGGATGGCGGAGGCGATGCGCAGCGAAGGGCTGCGTCACACACCGCACGCGATGCTCTCGCGACAGCTCGTCGGTGTTGCGCAGGGCTGTCTGGTCATCGCGCTGCCCGGCAGCCCGCGCGCCGTCGGCGAGTGCATCGACACCATCTGGGCGGCGCTGCCGCATGCGCTCGCGTTGCTTCGCGGCGAGACGGCGCATCGGCCGGCCGACGCCGGTCACGACTGAGAGCGCTGATCCTCAGACGGTCGTCGCAGGTTGCCGCTGCGGCCGCCCTCCTTGCTGAGCAGCCGCACGTCGGTGATCACGGCCCAGCGGTCGACCGACTTGACCATGTCGATCACGGTGAGCCCGGCAACGACGACCGCGGTGAGCGCCTCCATCTCGACACCCGTTGTGGCCTCAACTCTCGTGGTCGCCTCGATGAGCACTGCCGGAGCCTCCTCATCGAGCGATACCTCGACGTCGATGTGCGCCAGCGGCAGCGGATGGCAGAGCGGGATGAGATCCGGGGTTCGCTTCGCGCCCATGATCCCGGCGAGTCGCGCGGTCTCGATGACGTTGCCCTTTGCCGTTGCGTTGCTCGCGATCAGGCGAACCGCCTCCGCGGTGCACAGGACGCGGCCGGCTGCGCGCGCCGTGCGTTGCGTCACCGCCTTCTCCGACACGTCGACCATCCGGGCACGGCCTGACTCGTCGATGTGCGTCAGCCGATCAGTGCCCATGATGCCGCGCGTCCACCCAGTGCGCGCCGTCGTCGCGATGTTCGCGCTTCCAGATCGGCACGGACTCCTTGATCATGTCGATGGCGTCGCGACACGCGGCGAGTGCCTCGGCGCGATGCGGTCCGGACACGGCGATGACGACACTGGGGTCGCCCACCTCCAGCGTGCCGACACGATGCGTGATCGCAATGCGTGAGATGCCGTCACGTTCGATCAGCATCACCGCGATGCGGCGCATCTCCGCTTCGGCCATCTCGGGATACGCCTCGTACTCGATGCGGCTGACGGGATGGCCGTCGCTGTGATCGCGCACTCGCCCGATGAACACCGCGACAGCGCCATCCTCGTCGCCGCCGACGTCGATTGCCGTCGTGATGTCGATGGGGGACGAGCTGATCGCCGCGCGCACGCCAGGTGTGGTTGCAACGCCGCTGCCACCCGCCACCGGCGGCAGGAAGGCGATGACGTCACCCGACGACACCGACTCGGTCCATTCGCAATACTCGAGATTGCGCGCGGCTCGCACGCCGTCGGGGACCGCACCGAGATGGTGCTCGGTCGCCAGCTCGGCCCAGACCTCTGCCACCGTCGTGCCGTGCCCACGGAGCTCCGGGACGCCGATGCGCTCGCGGAGTGGGCCGAACACGAGAACGGTCACCTCGCTCACGGAGGCGATCCTCGCACATCGTCGTCCGCGGCCATCGCTGAGGGGGCGCGGCCGAACGCCTCGGCATGCTCCGGTCTGGAGCTCGCCTCTCCGTAGTCGCTCAACGTGGTCCGCCGCGGGCGCGCGTCGGGTGCGCGGCCGGGCACGTAGCCGCCGAGCGGCGGCACCGTGATCACGCCCTCGTCGGTCCGCGCGATCTGCCAGCCCCCCTCATGTACCAGCCAATGATGACGGTAACAGAGCAATACCATCGTGCCGGTGTCCGTGCCACCCTTGTCCTTG
>JAFALX010000185.1 GCA_019234035.1 Candidatus Dormiibacterota bacterium
CGAGCTTCGGATCGGTGAACGTGTAGGTGTACTGCCAGCCTGACAGCCCGTTCACCACCACCTGCACCGAGCTGACGACGTTGATCGGCTGCCCGGTCAGGAGCTGATCGACGACCTGCTTCTCGGACTGCGAGTCGTTGGTGCCGAACGACACGGGCAGGTTGTCGATGATGCGGATCTCGGCGAAGTCCGTCTGGTCCGGACCGACGAGGAACTGCACGCCGGGGTCACTCGCCTCGTACACGTTCCACGCGTCGGGGTAGTCGAAGAGGAATCCACCCTTCGCGTCGACATGCTGCCGGTAGACACCGCCCGCGGGCGACGGCGTCGGCGAATGCGGCGGCCCGCCACCACAGGCGCTGAGAACGAGAAGGGCGGCGGCTGCCAAGCAGCCGCCGCCGATCCTTCCCCGGGACCGCCGAGCGATTCCGGAGAGGCCTGAGCCCATGTGTCGTTTAGAGACCGAGAGGGAGAGCCTGGAGAATCGGTCCGAGTCCACCGAGTGCGTTGATGCTGGCGAGGTGACCGTTGATGGTCGTCGCGAGCGTCGAGATGTTGGCCGCGTCGGCATGCACACCGTTGAGGAGGTTGACCGCCGAGGCCAGCTGTGCGTCGGCAATGCCTGCGTCATTGACGAGTGCAAGACTGCCGTTCTTGACCCGGTCCGCGTACCCGAGGGCTGTCACGAGAGTGCCCGAGGTGTGTGACAGCGAGCTGTTGGTCGAGGACAGGTTGTCCTCCGCGGTGGCCAGGCCCTTGTTGGCCTGGGCCAGACCGGCGTCGATCTGGTCGAGCTGACCCTGCACCGGCTTGACGTCGCTCTGGATCGACTCCAGCGATCCGGTGATGCTGCTGATCAGACCCGGCAGGCTGGTGGCGCTGCGGTTGACGGAGGTCGCCTGCTGATCAGTCACGCCCAAGCCGTCGTTGATGGTGACCAGCACGTTGCCGATCACGACCAGGAACACGAGGAGCGCCACTGCGAGCAGCGCGATCTCGATGGGATACGCGCTGTGCACGAATCTGCGTTGGCTTTCGTTCATGGCTCTTTATCCGTTGTTGCAGTCGGACGAGGTCGGGAGCTTGCAGTCGATGTCCTTCGCGTGGACTTCGATGTCGGGCAGCAGCCGCGTGCTCAGCAGAGCAGCCGTGTCGCCCTTGATGCCGCTTGCAAGGTTCAGGACGGTGTTGAGCTCACCGATCGTCTGATGCAGCTCGCGGTCGATGTCCTCGACCGGTTGTGCGATCAGGAGAACGTGCGGTGAGATGGAGTTGACCGTTGCGTCGATCGCCGCCGCGTGCGCCGAGATGCTTCCGGTCGCGTTGTCGATCTGGCCGACGGTGGCGTCGATCGTGCCGACCGTAGTCAGGATCGTCGCCGCCTGCCCGCTCAGCGGGTCTGCGGCGGTCTTGATGCCCTTGGCGCTGGCGTCGACACCATCGAGTGCGGCGATGTTGTCGGTGTGCACCCGGATGTCGGTGACTTCCGGCTTGATCACGCCGACGCTCGAGTTGATGTGGCTTGCCAGGAGCAGGGTTTCAGTCAGCATGCCCGCTGCGATCGCCAGCACCACAAAGCCGGCGACGATCGGCATGTAGTAGTACGACTTGACGAGCGGCCGCGACTTGGCCTCGAAACGGTTCTGAGCTGCGCTCATTGTTGCCATGTCTACAGCTCCTCTAGCAGCTCGCCGTCACGAGCAGGCCGCCCACGCCGGACGTGCAGACCGAGTGCAGGTGGGTGTTCGTGTTCGCCAGCTGCGTGGAGCTGCCGGACAGATCACTCTGCACGGGGACGAGGATGCCCAGCAGTTGCTGGACCTGACTGACGAGGAGCCCTGCCCGTGCCGTCGCCCGGCTGGGACCAACCTCGTTGGCCTCACCGGTGGGGCTCAGGTTCAGCTTCGCGTCGGAGTCGACGAGGCTGCTCTCGATGGGGCCGACCTTGCTGTTGATGCTCACGACGCTGCCGTCCGCGGAGACCAGCGTCTGGTTGATCCCGCCCAGCAGACCGTTCAGATTGTCGGCCTGGCCGTGCAGCGGCGCGAGCGCCGCCTGGATCTGATCCAGCGCGTTGTTCACCGTATGGACCTGGAACGTCAGAGGATCCGCGTGGCCACTCACCGAGGTCAGGTCGGAATCGACCGTCCCCAGTGAATCATTGGCTGAGTTGAGCGCGATACCGGTCAGCGCCACGGCCGTGGTCACGGCAACCGCCGCAACCAGGACCAGGAGCACCGAAACCGCGCTGAGTCCGCGAGCAAACATCTTGTGTTATCCCACCGAGCACGAAGAGCCGGCCAGCTTGCAGTCGATGCCCTTGGCGTTGGCCTCGATCTGACCCGCGGTTCCCACGATGGCGCCCGTGTCGCCCTTGATCTGGCCGGCAACACCGATTGCGCTGTTCACCTCTTGGTTGACGATCGCCACGCGCTGGTCGATCGTGGCGCCGGAGTTGTCGATGGACACCGCGTCGGCGTCGATCGCGGAGGCCGTGCCCTGGATCTGGCTCGCCACCGAGTCGATCGAGCCGGCGGTGCCGTTGATCGAGGTCGCGAGGCCGGAGATGCTCTGCGCATCACCGATGGTGGTGTCGAGCTGACCGCTCAGCGGCTTGACGTCCGAGAGGATCTGTGCCGCCACCGCGTTGGTGTGGGTCAGCTCCAGCACGGACGCGGTGCTCTCGTTGATCGCACCACCGAGCTGGCGGATGTGCGCCGCCTTGTCGTTGATCGAGTTGGCGGCCACGATGATTCGTGTCAGCAGGACGACGATCGCCAGAACGGCGACGACGACGCCGACAAGACCGCCGAGCCACAGCGTATGCACGCGCGGGCTCAGCGCATAAGGCCGGTACGCAACAGACATCTAGTTATTCTCCTTCCTGTCGAAAACTATCGAATCCGATTTGGTTATCTGCCCTTGGCGAACTGGTCGAACAAGCCGCGAGCGTTGGCGAGGTGACCCTCGATGGCCACCAGCGTCGTCGCGAGCTGTCCGAGCTCGCTGTTGATCGCCGGCAGCGCGGTCGGCACCGGTGCTGTGCTGTCGCCGACGGCCGCGAGGCTGTTGGCGATCGAGGCGACGTGGCTGCTGTCGCTGCCACCGACGCGCACGAGGATCATGAGCACCGTGGTGAGCGTCACCACCAGCGCCAGCGCGAGGATGGCGCCCTCGACGCCGGAGAAGTAGCCGAGGATGGTCGGGGTGAGAAAGAAATCGCCCATTACCGACGCACCGCGAGATCACGCTTGAGCACACGCTCGAGCTCGGTGAGATGGCCTTCCATCGTGCGGCTGACGGTGGTCAGCTCGCGGATGAGGCCGAGAGTTTGTGCCAGCTGTGGCACCGGGTCGGTGTTCCGCCGCACCGGGATTGCCGCTGCGTCGGCGATCGCCGCGTGGTGATTCAGCTTCACCGCCGTCACGATCAGCCGGCCCGCGAGCACCACGAGGAGCGGGAGCACGACCACTGCGACCAGGATCAGAAACGCGAACCAGGTCAGCAGAAAGGGAACGTTGCCGTCGAACATGTTGGTGTATGACCCTCCCTGGTTACTGCTGCGACACCGTTGCGGTGACGACGGCGCGGTCGATCGACACGAGCCCGTCCCGAATGGCGACGAGATGGTTGTTGAGCTCAGGAATGCCCGAGGGGAGCACCGCGGTCTCCTTGTCGATGGCCCGGACGCCCCAGCAGATCTTCGCCAGGTCACAGTCCTTGCCGGCACCGAAGTGGATGACCACGTCGGTGATCGCGATGACGTAGCGGGCAACGATCGTGGCGAACGTCACCACCGCGATCATCGTGAGAAAGAGCAGGAGCCACTCCATTACTTCTTCTCCTCGCCCGATCCGCCGGCGGGCTGACCTTCCGAACCGGAGCGCCACGCCCACGGCGGGCTCGCCTCACCGGTCTTCTCGACTTCAGACTCGTTGCCGCGCGCCCACCGCGGCGAGGTGGGGCCGCCCTCGGCGCCCGCGCCGGGGCCGGTGGCTGCAACGGGACGATCCAGCGTCGCGGTCGCGCCGCGGCTGCTGCTGAGCGCTGCGTAGCCACCCGGGCTGACGCACGCGGGGCAGTGCTGGCACTGCTGAGCGTGATTCGCGATGCTCTGCGCGACCTGGTCGATCTGCGGCGCGACGACGCGGATGTCCTTGACCAGGCTGACGGTTTTGCCGAGCAGCCAGAGCTCGACCGTGTTGTTCGCGATCTGCTTGCCGACCGTCCAGATGGTGTGGACGTTGGCGTCGATGTTGCGTGCCACCACCAGGATGTTCTGCAACAGACCGACGGCGACGATGCAGACGACGAACGCAACGGCGACCGGGATCCACCACAGGGTGAAGATCAGGATGTCGTTGGCGACCATGTGTGCCTCCTACCCTCGATAGTTCTGGACCACGGTCTGAAGGACCGCGCCCGCGTCTTCCTGGATCTGCCCAGCGACTGCACGCGCTGTCTCCGCCAATTTCGCCGTCTGCTCCAGGTCGAACAGCGGCGTGGTGTTGTCGAGGATCCGCTGCCCGATGACCACCACACCATCGAGCCGCTCATCGATCACGAGGACCGTCCGCGTGATCCCGTAGATCAGCGCCACCACCGCGATGATGGCCAGGGAGGCGCCCACAAACGAGGCAGCCCACACAAAGAAAACCGTGGCGTCGTCCGCCCCAGCGGCTAAGAGCACATCTCACCTTCCTAATGACTGACGTCCGTCGAGGCTTTGGACCGTAGGGCACGCCGCGCGGCCTGTCAACCGGTCTCGACGCCGGGATTAAACGGAGGTGGTCGCCTAAACCTGCGCTGGGCGCTGTGCGCCCGAAGAAACCCCCGTCGCGTCAAGGAAATCGCCTCCACGGCCGGATTCCAGACCGGAGCCGGCCAGGCGGCCGCGGAACTACAAGGGGCTTGTGGTAGGAACAGTGTCCGCTGTCACGCCTCCAGGGCCTCGGCGACGTCGAACCCTAGCGCGGCGGAGCGCACCGCGGTGGACACCCCATGCCGCCCCCAGAGCGCCAGCAGCGGGCTGGCGGCCGGCTTGGGCACGTGCCGGAGGAAGCCCTGCACCACGCTCAGCTCGTCGTGGCCGAGCGGGCGCTCGAGCCATCGCGCCCGGCCGACGAGCAGGGACCGGCCCCCCTGGAGCCCGAGGACGTCGACGGCCTGGTCGCGCGCCGCCGACCACCAGCGGCCGACGATGAGGTCGGCCGGCATGCCGCCCGAGCACGTCAGCCGGCGGGCGTGGTCTCGTGCCACCTCCTGGAAGACGCGCTCGACGTGGTGGGCCCAGGCGGGCTGGGCGCGCTGCAGGGCGCGCTGGCCGCCGCCCGCCTCGATGTCGGGCACGCTCGGGTACAGGACGCTGAACCAGAAGGCGAGGTACGTGTCGTTGAACTCGTACTCGGCCGCCCTGCCGGACGGCTCCGCGCCCACCGGTACGGAGCGGCGCAGCAGCCCGGAGCGCACCAGGACCTCGAGTGGGTGCTCGATGCGCTGCGCCACCGCTCCGAGGATCTCGGAGTAGCGCGTCTGCATGCGGCCGACCGCCGCGAGGATCCGCGTGTAGCCGATGGCGTCCGGGAGCTGCTCGCGCAGCAGCGCCTCGGCGTCATCGAGCAGCACGCCGCCCGTGGTCCCGGCGAGCCGGAGCAGATTCTCCTCGGTGGTGGCGTCCTCCTCCCACTGCATGAGGTGCAGCGGATACCCGCCGCAGGCCGCGTACGCCTCGAGGAAGTCGCTCGGCGACAGCCGGGGCAGGAAGCGCCGGGCGGTCGCCGCATCGAACGGCTCGACATGCACCGAGACAGGCCCCTCGCGATCAGGGACGTCGCGGGTCATCAGGTCGGGCTGGGGTCCGACCAGCACGAGCATGAGCCGCGACCCGGGCGGCACGTCCTGGGCGAAATAGGCCGCGGCCTCCGCGGCCAGCGGGTCGGAGCGGAGCAGGCGGTCGTACCCGTCGAGCACGACGAGCAGCGGCGATTCCTCCGCGAGCACCCCCAGGAACCGAACCGCCTGGCGCCAGTTTCCCCACGACAGCGCCGCCGGCGAATCAACCTGCCGGCCGCTCTGCACGCGCACCGCGCGCGCCAGGCGGGCGAGCTCGGCCTCGGTCGACTCGTGCGTCGCGCCGTACCAGATCGCGGGCTTGCCCGCGGCGAACCCGGCGAGCAGATACGTCTTGCCCACGCGCCGCCGCCCGTCGACGATGACGAGCTGCGGCCGCCCCTGGCAGGCGCGGCGCCATGCCTCCTCCAGCCGGAGCAGCTCCGGCCGCCGCCCAAGAAGCAGTCCTTTTCTCATGGCGGCGGGCGGCGGTGGGATCCAGGCCGGAGCGACCCGGCGGCCCTCAGGAGCCCTCGGCGTCTCCCAGCAGCACCGGGCGGTCCGTCATCTCGGCGAGCGGGAACACCTGGTAGGTGGCGAAGTTGAACACCGGCGCTGCGGCCAGGAGGTGGTCGAGCTCCTCGTGAGAGTCGGCGTCGTAGATCCAGGCGCCGCCGTGGCCGCCGACCACGTGGTAGCGGCTCAGCACCTTGCCCTGCGCCTGCATCTTGGCGCCGTGCTCCTGCTGGCGTAGCACCGACCGCATCTGATCACCCCCGAGGCGACTGATCTCGAGCTTCCACAGCACCAGGAACTTCGCCACTAGGACACCTCCACCGCCGCCGGCGCCGGCACCTCGAAGTCGTCGAACGAGCCGCCGTCGAGCATCTCCATGAACCGAATGATGTCGAGCGCTTCCTGCTTGTCGACACGAGAGATTGCACGTCCGATGTGCACGAGCACGTAGTCACCGGGCTCGGCCGCCTCATCGCCGCGAAGGAGCGACGTGTTGACCTTGCGCTTCACGCCCGCCTCTTCGACCCATGCGAAGTGGCGGTCGTCGTCGACGTATTCGAGCAGGAGGGACGGGATGGTCACGCACATGGTGTCTTCATCCTATCTCTAACGTCGCGGCGCACTTAGTGGATGCACTGTCGGACGCACT
>JAFALX010000199.1 GCA_019234035.1 Candidatus Dormiibacterota bacterium
CGCACGGTTCCACGTGCTGTTCAACATGGCACCGATCGCCGAGGGCATGGTGGCGTGCGTCGGCATGGGCACCGCGGTGATGGCCGGCATCATCGCCCTCTCGCAGGTCGACATCAAGCGCGTGATCGCGTACTCGACGATGTCGCAGATCGGCCTGATGATCTACGCGGTCGGCATCGGCGCGTACTCGGCCGGCCTGTTCCACTTCGCCATGCACGCCGTGTTCAAGGCGCTGCTCTTCCTCGCCGCGGGCAACGTGATCCACGCGCTGCACGACGAGCAGGACATCCGCGTGATGGGCGGCCTCAACTCGCGAATGCGAAGAACCGGGCTCGCCTTCTTCTTCGGATCGCTGGCGCTCGCCGGCATCCCGTTCTGGGCCGGGTGGTTCAGCAAGGAGAACCTGCTCGGATTTGGGACGGTGGCGGGCCCGGGCTCAGCGCCATGGATCCTCTATCTCGTCGGCATCGGGGTGAACGTGCTCACCGGCATCTACGCGTTCCGCCTGTACTTCATCGTCTTCCACGGCGAGCCGCAGACCGCGCGAGTCTGGGCGGCGAAGGAGGCGCGAGCGGCGATGCTGGTCCCGGTCGCGATCCTTGCCGCGCTCAGCTTCGTGGTGGCCTGGCCGCTGGAGTTCCCGCTGCCGAACACGATCCACGTGTTCTCCGACTTCCTCAGTCCCGTGTTCGCGGGAACGCCGGCCGGACTGGTCAGCGAGCCGTCGCTCGGACTCGCGTTCGTGGCCCTGGCGTTCGGCACCCTCGCCAGTCTCGCCGGCGCCGGCTTCGCGCTGCGGGTCTGGTACGAGCACCGCTGGGAGGCGGCGAAGGTGACGGCCGCGCTGCCGCGACAGCTCGTCCTGCTCTCCTACAACAAGTTCTACTGGGACGACATCTACGACCGCATCTTCGTGCGGCCCACGCGCTCGGTGGCGCGCACCCTGCGCCGCGTCGTGGAGCCCACTGTGATGGACGGCTGGATCCGCGGCCTCGTCGACGCGATGCGCGGGTTCAGCGTCGACCTGCGCTCGTACCAGACCGGGTTCATCCGTGACTACGCGTCGCTGTTCGCCGTCTTCGCGGTGATCTTCGTCATTGTCACCGTCGTGGCGGTGTCGCGGTGAACCGGGTGCCCTGGCTCACGCTGATGATCGTGCTGCCGATCGGCGGCGCGATGCTCCTGCAGCTGGTGCCCGCGCGCATGACGAGCGTGATCCGCGGCGTGACCGTGGTCTTCGCCACGGCTGTGACCTGCATCGCCGGCGGCCTGCTGTTCAACCTGCCGCACATGGCGGCGAGCGGCACTCAACCGCTGAGCCTCGCCTTCCAGGAGCAGCGCGACTGGATTCCCGCCATCAGCGCGTCGTACCACCTCGGGCTCGACGGGCTGTCGGGATGGCTAGTGATGCTGAACTCCGGCCTGTTCCTCGTCGCCGCGCTGGCGGTGTCGCGGAGCGACGCCGAGCGCCTGCGCCGCTACTGCGCGCTGATGCTGGTGAGCGAGGGGGCGATCGCGGGCACCCTGCTCGCGGCCGATCTGCTGCTCTTCTACCTGTTCTGGGAGGGGATGCTGATCCCGCTGTACTTCATCCTCAGCGGCTTCGGCGGTCCGCGGCGCGGTCAGGCCACGCTCAAGTTCATCGTGTACACGATCGCCGGCAGCCTGTTGATGCTGGTCGCGATCCTCTGGCTGTACTTCGCCTCGGGGGCCCACTCGTTCGACCTCGAGTCGCTGATCATCAACCCGCCCCCGGCGCAGTCGGTCATGGTCATTCCCGGCATCAACGTGTCGACGTTCACGCCGCAGGACCTCGTGTTCATCGGCTTTGCCATCGCCTTCGCCATCAAGCTGCCGCTGGTGCCGTTCCACACGTGGCTGCCCGAGCTCTACGTGCAAAGCCCGGCGACGACGCTGGTGTTCTTCGCGGGCATCGTCGGCAAGATGGGCGCGTACGGATTCATCCGCTACGGGCTGACACTGTTCCCGTCGTCGATCAACACGTTCAAGTGGCTGTTCGCCGCGCTCGCGGTGACCGGCATCATCTACGGCGCGCTGATGGCGCTGTCCGAACGCGACATCAAGCGCATCCTCGCGTATGCCAGCCTCAGCCACCTCGGCTTCATCGCCCTCGGCATCTTCACCCTGACGACCAACGGCATCAGCGGCGCGATCATCCAGATGGTCAACCACGGCATCATCATCGCGGCGCTGTTCCTCATCGCGGGCTACATCGAGCGGCGCACCGGGACGCGTGACCTCAGCGAGATGGCGGGGCTGGAGAAACGAATGCCATGGCTGTACGTGCTCTTCCTGGTGGCCACCCTCGCCAGCCTCGGCATGCCCGGCACCAACAGCTTCGTCGGCGAGTTCGCCGTGATGCTGGGCGCGTTCCAGCTCGGCTGGCCGCTGGCCGTGGTCGCGCTCGGCGGGACTGTGATCGCGTGCTGGTACATGCTGCGGCTGCACCAGGGCTTGATGCACGACCCGCTCAAGCCCGCAACCGAGCACGTGCACGACATCCGGCTCAGCGAGGGACTCGTGCTGGCGCCGCTGGTGGCGCTCATCATCCTGCTCGGCGTGTTCCCCAAGCCGGTGGGTGACATCGCCTCACCGGCGGCGTCGCAGTACGTGTCGCTGGCCTCGCAGCCCGTGGCGCCACCGAGCTTCGGGACGTGATGCTGGCGCAGAGCGCTCCGCTGGTCCCGCTCGTCACGCCGAGCGCGAACGACCTGCTCGACCTGCTGCCCGAGCTCATCGTCGGCTTCGGGTTCATCGCGCTGATGCTGCTCGACCTCGTCGTGGGCAGGCAGCGCTGGTGGCTCGCGGTCGCCGCGATCGTCTTCCTCGCCGCCGGCTTCGGCGCGAGCGTGTGGGGCTGGTTCGACAGCGGCAACGGCCACACGCTGTATTTCGGATCGTTCGCATACGACAAGTTCTCGATGTTCATCAACTGCGTGCTGCTGTTCAGCTCCGCGTTGGTGATCCTCATCAGCCCGCACTACCTGAACCGCCGCGGCATCCACCACGGCGAGTACTACGCGCTGATCCTGGCCGCGACGCTCGGCATGATGCTGCTCGCGGGTGCGATGAGCCTGATGGTGATCTTCCTTGGCATAGAAGGGCTTTCGCTGTCGCTGTACATCCTGAGCGGCTTCTCGCGGACCGAGGAGCGGTCGCAGGAGGCGGCGCTGAAGTACCTGCTGCTCGGCGGGTTCGCGTCCGGCTTCCTGCTGTACGGCATGGCGCTCGTGTACGGCGAGACCGGCCACACGCAGCTGCAGCAGATCGGCGCCGCGCTGCACTCGACCACGCAGGCCGACCCGATGCTGCTCGCCGGGGTCGTGCTGATCTTCGTCGGCTTCGCGTTCAAGGCGAGCCTGGTGCCGTTCCACACGTGGACGCCGGACGTGTACCAGGGCGCGCCGACGTCGGTGACGACGTTCATGAGCGTGACCACGAAGGTGGCGGCGTTCGCGGTGATCGTGCGCGTTTTCACCTACACGTTCGTCTCGCTGTACTCGCACTGGGAGGTCATCGTCGCGGTGGTCGCCATCGCGTCCATCGTGGTGGGCAACGTCGCGGCGCTGACGCAGACGCACGTGAAGCGCATGCTGGCGTACTCGAGCATCGCGCAGGCGGGCTACATCCTCATCGGCGTGGCCGTGGGGACGCTGAGCAACACCTCGTCGAGCATCACGGGCACGACCGGCGTCCTCTACTACCTGGCCGCGTACGCCGTGACGCAGATCGGCGCCTTCGCAGTCATCACGATCATGGCCGGCCGCGGCGAGGACCTCGACAGCTACGACGGGCTGCGCGGCCTCGCGTACCGAAGACCGTTCGTCGCGGCGGCGATGGGGCTCTTTCTGTTGTCGCTCGGCGGCTTCCCGCCGACGGTGGGGTTCTTCGGCAAGTTCTTCGTGTTCGCCGCTGCGGTCAACGCCAACCTGACCCTGCTCGCCCTCTGGGGCATCGCCGGGAGTGCGATCTCGGTCTTCTACTACCTGCGTGTGGCACTGCTGATGTACCAGCGGCCGAAGGACGAGCAGCAGGAGTACCCGTGGTCCCGTACCACGATCGCCGGGGGCACCGCGCTGCTGGCGGCCGCGGCGGGAACGCTCGTTTTTGGCATTCTCGTCGCCGTGGTGTTCAACGGAGCCCAGGCCGCACAGAACGCGATCCTGCCCGCGATCGCGAGCACGCGCTGAGATGACGCTCGACAGCGCGACGTTCGGGCGCTTCAACGACGCCCTGGGCGCGGTGCTCTCCGGCGCCGAGTCGGCGGTCACCCCGACCGACCGGGACATGATCGCCACGGCCGTGCGCCTCGCGGCGGAGACCTCGACGACGCTGGCGGTGCGGAGCGCCGCCCCGGGGAGCTCGGTGAAGGCGCCGAGCAACGGCGTGCTGATCAGCCTGGACAAGTTCAACGCGATCGAGGTTCGCGCCGCATCGCTGCTCGCGCGCGCGGGCGCCGGCGCCTCCGTCGCGACCGTGCAGCAGCGCGTCGCAAGTGAGGGCCTCGCCGTCGTCGGGCTGGGCAGCGGGCCGCTGCCGGCGACCGTCGGCGCGCTGGTGGCGGCGGGCGCGGTGCCGCGCCGCTCGCTCGCCGGTGTCGAGGCCGTGCTGACCACCGGTGAGCTCATCACCTTCGGCGGCGTCCTCAAGGATGTGGTCGGCTACGACGTCCCCGCCCTGCTCCTGGGAAGCATGGGGCGCCTCGGGATCATCACCGAGGTCACCTTCCGCCTCGAGCCGGCCAAGGCGCGCACCACGACCCCGTCCGGTGCGCCGGGCGCTGCCACGCTGGACCCCGTCCTGGTTCGCGCCTTCGACCCTCTGCAGCTGCTCCGGCCGCCCGCATGACGGCGGCGCGCCCCGCGCTCCGCGTCAGAGCGGCTCGGTTCTGGCGTGAGTACACGCGCATGCGCACCGCGATCTTCTTCCTCATCGGGGTGGTCGCGATCGTCGCCGTCGGGTCCTTCGTGCCGCAGGCGGGCACGTCCGATCCGGCCAAGGTGCAGGCATTCCTCAGCAACAACCCGACGCTGACGAGCGTGTTCAGCTGGCTGCAGCTGCCGCTGACCGACGTGTTCGTGTCTCCGATCTTCTACGTGCTGCTCGGCAGCCTGTACATCGCGCTCGGCGCGTGCGTGCTGCGGCGCGGGCGCGCGCTTGTGGTGCGCACGCTGAAGCGCTACCCGCGCACGCCGCAGTACTGGGGCGAGATCGGCTCGTGGGTGTTCCACTCGTCGCTCTTCCTGTTGCTGGTCGCGGTCGTCTGGGGCAAGTCCACCGGGTACCAGGGCCTGGTCACGCTGGTGGAGGGACAGAGCTTCACCGAGACGCGCGCGGGGTACGACCAGCTGCAGGAGGGGGTGCTGTTCAACGGGCAGCACACCGGATTCACCATGCGGCTCAACAGCTTCAACGCGACGTATCAGACCAGCGGTGAGGCCAGCGACTATGTCAGCAACGTCAGCGTCATGGACCACGGCCGCACCGTCGAGACGAAGGACATCCGCGTCAACGACTTCCTCGGGTACGACGGCGTCAACGTGTACCAGCAGGACTACGGCTGGGCGCCGACGATCACCGTCACCAACCCGCAGGGGCAGACGGTGTACAGCGGGCCCATCGAGTTCTTCGACGAGCAGACCCAGCAGGGCAACAAGGCAGAGGCCGTCGGTGTGCTCAAGGTGCCCGACTTCGACTACACGATCCCCGGTGCCTCGCAGCCCGTGCAGATCGGCGCACGCATCGCGATGTTCCCTGACGCGCGAGTGATCCCGACCGTCAGCAGCGGCGGCACGATCGATCCGTCGCTCACGCAGTACGGGCCCGGCGGGCTTGCGCCGCGCAACCCGGTGATGGAGTTCCAGATGTACGTCGGCGACCTCGGGCTCAACAACGGCCAGGCGCAGGACGTCAACGTGCTCGACACGGACAAGATGCAGCCGTACTTCAGTGACGCGCACGTCGTCGCGATCCCGCTCGGCGGCAGCTACACGTTTGCCATGCCCGGAGCGAACGGGCAGCAGCTGCCGTTCACCGTCTCGTTCGCCAAGCTGCAGCAGTACTCGCTGTTCCAGGTCAACAAGGACAGCGGCGTGCCACTGATCTACACCGCGTTCGTGCTGATCATGGTGGGGCTGCTCGCCAAGCTGTACGCGCGCCCGCTGCTCGAGCGGCGCGCGCGGCGGCGCTCCGGTGTGATCCGGCTCGATCCGCGGTGGACGGCGGATGTGAGCGGCGAGCCCGAATCACAGCCCGCGCCAGAACCGGCGCCCGACACGCGCGAACGCGAACCGGTGTAGCCACGAGGGGAGGCACGAGGAGGCGGCGCCGCGCCGCCGACGACCCGGCCGCCTCCGCGGCGTTCCACGTGATCACGCGGACCTTCGACGCGGCCACTCCGTGGCTGCTCGATCTCGGCACATGGATCTTCGGCGCGCTGATCGGCTTCGATCTCCTGATGCTGGCGGCCCTGCTGACGGTGGGCCCGGCCGACCGTGCGGTGCTGATCTCGACCGCGGCGTTCGCCGTCGGCCTGCCGCCCGAGGTGGGGGCCTTCGTGCTGTTGCGGCTCGTGCGTGACCTCGAAGCCACCAAGATCGAGGAGGTGGCGGCTCGCTCGATGGCCGAGGCAGGGCTCGAGCACTCCATGCCTGCGGTGCTTGCGGACTCGCAGCGGACTGCGCAGCGCACGGCCGCGGCGCTGGGCGTGTCGTACGGACTGCTGTTCGTCAGCATCCTCTCCGCGCTGACGGGCCTGACCGCGACCCTGTGGCACATGGGCTGGTGGATCGCCGTCGCGTTTCTGGCGGTCGTGACTATTACTCAGCCGCTCATGTTCGCGGTCATCCTGCGGTCCCCGCCGCGCGCTGGAGCATCTGCGGGGGCACATCCTGCCGCGCCCACCGACCATCCCGCGACCGAGCCGTAGCGCGTCAGTCGCCGGTCAGGTGCCGTCAGGCCCCGCGGTCCTCACGGACGACGTCGCGCGCCGCCTTGTCGTCGCGCAGACCGAGGTACCGCGGGTGTCGCAGCAGGCCGTCGGGCGTCCACTCAGAGAAGCCGATCTGCGCCACCAGCTCGGGCTTGACCCAGTGCACGCCGCGCTCGCGGATGCGGTGCGGCGAGCTGAACGGCGTGGTGGTTTGCTCGAGCCGGTCGAGGCGGGCGCGCAGATCGAGCAACGTCTTCGTGTCGAACCCGGTGCCGACCTTGCCCGCGTAGACGAGCGTGGCGCCCTCGTAGTACCCGAGCAGCAGCGCGCCGAGGCCGACACGCGAGCGCTGCGGGTCGGTGAAGCCACCGACGACGAGCTCCTGCTCGCCGCTGCACTTGAACTTGAGCCAGTCGGGGGAGCGCTTCGAGACATACGCCGAATCCGCACGTTTGGCGATCAGTCCCTCCCAGCGCAGCCGGCACGCCTCCTCGAGGAACGCCTCGCCGTCGCGATCGCGGTGCTCGGTGTAGACGAGCGGTCCGTGAAAGGTGATGCACTGCTGCAGAAGTGATTTGCGCACGTGCAGCGGAAGTGAGCGGATGTCGTACCCGTCGAGGTGCAGCAGGTCGAAGATGAAGTACGTCACGGCGATAGGGCTGCGTCGCGCGATATCTGCATCGTTGATGCCGAAGCGCTGCTGCAGCCGGTTGAAGTCCGTCGCGCCGTTCACCAGTGCCACCACCTCGCCGTCGAGCACCACATCGTGTGCACGTCCGTCGCTCAGAGCGTCGGTGATCTCCGGGTAGGTCGCGGTCAGCCGCAGGCGGTTGCGCGACAGCAGCGTGACCTCCGATCCCGTGCAGTAGCTGAGCATCCGCTCGCCGTCGAGCTTGCGCTCGAGGATCCAGCCGTCGGCGGAGAAGTAGTCGTGCGTCAGCGTCGCCAGCATCGGATCGATCCACTCGGGCTGCGGATCGCGGACGAGGAGCCGCCGGGTGCCGTCGTCAAGCCCGGCGAACAGCTCGGCGCCGTCAGGGAATGAACGATCCAGCGTTTTGCGCATGTCCCAAACCTGCATTGTGTGACATCGACGCAGAGCGCATCCGGTCCTGGCGACATGTCGCGCAACTAGTGGCGACGCTGACGCGGGCGATCAGATCACTCAGCTCCTCGTGTTCGCGTCACGGCTGCCCACCGCGTCAGTCACGCGCCGCACGGGTACGCACACCGGAACGCACCGAACGTTGGCGATCGGCCCTGCCCAGTTTTGCCGCCGCCCTCAGCAGGGGCACACGCCCGGGTTCTGAGCCCCCGATCTGTGGCACGAATCTCGTCACGGCTCCTGGCAGCCACCAGGTCAGATCGCGTCCGAGCAGCATGAGCGAAGGCACGATCGCCATCCGGATCAGCACGGCGTCAACAAGGATGCCGGCGGCGAAACCCACGCCGAACTCCTTCAGCAACCGGTTGTTGCCGAGAATAAACGACGCGAACACCAGGATCATGATCAGCGCAGCGGTCGTGATCGTGCGGCCTGTGGCAGCAAGTCCGTCTCGGACCGCCGCAACACTGTTCCCTGTCTTGAGCCGTTCCTCTCGAATGCGGCTGAGCAGGAATACCTGGTAGTCCGTGGACAAACCGAACAGCACCGCGAACTGAAAGACGAGCAACGGGGCCTCGACGGGTCCTGGGCTCACGCCGATCAGGTTGCCGAGCCATCCCCACTGGAAGACGGCGACGAGGACGCCGAACGCCACCGCCACCGAGAGCACGTTCATCGCCGCTGAGATCAGCGGGATGACCGCGCTGCGAAACACGAACAGCAGGAGAAGAAACGAAACCAGCACCACGATGCCGACGAACAGTGGGAGCTTGTCCGTGATCAGCTGGTCGAAGTCGGTCGAGAGCGCGGTTTCTCCACCCACGTACACGGTGAGGCCGGAGCCCGCGAGCGAGGCCGGCACCACGTGGTCGCGCAGCTCGGTGAGCAGCGTTGCGGTGGCGGCATCCTGCGGTGCGCTATCGGGGTACACATTGACGAGTCCCACCGCAGAACCGCGGCTGTCGTTGATGAAGAGGGGGGCCGACACGCCCGCCACATCGCGCTGTTTCTGCACTGTCGACGCGAGCCGGGTGAGGGTCGCCTGATCCGTGTTGCCATGAACCAGGGCGACGAGTTGCAGCGGGCCGTTGAAGCCCGCGCCGAAGCCGCTTGCGAGCAGATCGTACGCCTGCCGGGTGGTGCTGCCGCGCGGATCGTTGCCCTCGTCTGAAGTTCCCGGGCGCAGCGACAGGAAGGGAGTGGCAATGAGCGCTACAAGCGCGAGCGCGACGAACGCGGGGACCGCCGGCCGCCGGCTCACGAACGCGGCCCACGCGCTCCAGAGAGCCCAGCGCTGTTGCGTCTTCGCGACCTGTCCACCGCTCGCAAGCTTGCGCCGCTGCCGGCGCGACAACGCGCGCAGTCCGGCGAAGCCGAGCAGCGCGGGGAGGAGTGTGAGCGCCGCGATCATGGTGAACACGACGCCCAGGAAGGTCGCCACAGCCAAGCCCGAGAGAAAGGTCACACCGAGAACGACCATCCCGAGGAGCGCGATGCTGACGATGATGCCGGCGACGAGCACCGCGCGGCCCGAGGCGTTGACCGCCTCCACGATGGACGCCTCGGAGGGCAAGCCAGAAGTCAAGCCCTGGCGGTGGCGGGTGAGGATGAAGAGCGCGTAATCGACGCCCACGCCCAGCCCGATGAGAACCGCGACCTCGGGCGCATACGTCGTGATCGACACGACATGGCTTACCACCGCGATCAGCGAGGTGGCGGCACCGAGCGCGACCAGTGCGGAAACGAGCGGGAGCGCGGCGGCGATGAGCGACCCAAACGTCAGGAGAAGCACGGCGCCGGCAAGGAGAATGCCGAGGCCGGCGCCACCGAGCGATGGCGGGTTTGCGTTCTCGGCGAGCTGACCCGAAACTGCCACCTGCAAGCCGTTTCCCGCCGCGGCGCGTGCGGTGCCGACGAACGTCGTGGCAAGCGAGTCCGTGAGATCCGATATCTGTCGGTCGAACGTCACGGTGGCAAACGCGACCGTCTGCGCAGCATTCACGGAGCGCGACCCCGCGGTTGTATAGGGCGAGATGATCTGTGATACGTGGGGCAGCGCGCCAAGCTTCTGAAGCAGCGAGTTCACGCGCATCTCGATCACGGGATCTGTCACCAGCGCTCCTGCCGTCGTCGCGAACACGACCTGCTCACTGTCACCGGCAACCTGCGGTGACGCCGACTGGAGCAGCCGGATGGCCGACGCCGACTGCGTGTCAGGCAGTGTGATGCTGTTGGTGTACGCGTTGCCGGTCAGCTGCGAACCGATATACGCGGCAGCGAGCAGTCCGAGCCACCCACCGGCGACGATGCGTCGGTGCCTGAAGCACCAACGGGCGAGGCTACGAAGCATGCGCGTCGAGCGCTGCGTCTGCAGCGCGATCCCCCGCGATCCGTGCAACCATCGGTGTCACCCCATGAGACCGGTTGAGATCTTCGCGAAGTGACTACGTGAGGTGGTTACCTCTTCCAGCGGCGCAGTGCGGACTCCACTGGTTGCACGTCACACGGGCGTCGCTCTCGAGCTGTTAGCGACGAGATCGACGGCGCGACGTGGCGGCAGGCGCGACGCCGCGACCATCCGTCTCCGCGTTTCCGCGCTGCGAGTCTCTCGCAGCGTGCATGAGCTTGCGCAACGAACGCTCCAGACGCTCGGCCTCGGCTGGTGTCAAGACCGACAGAAAGCGACTCTGTTCGGTGAGGTAGTTGTGGATGAGCTGCGCGGTGAGCCGCTCTCCTTCGTCTGTGAGGCGGACGAGGACGCCGCGACGATCGTCGGGATCGGGCCGCCGCGTGACCAGCCCGGCGTGCTCGAGGCGGTCCAGGCGACCCGTCATTCCCCCCGACGAGATGGTGACCGAGGCCAGCAGGCGGCTGGGTGACAGCTCATAGGGTGGTCCCGTTCGCCAGAGGGCTGCCAGCACATCGGATTCGCCCAGGCTGATGCCCTCCGGCACGAAGACGGCCGCGGCGATCTCCCCGAGATGGATGGAGAGGCGGGCGATGCGACCGGCGAGCGCGATCGAGGTGACGTCGAGGTCCGGCCACTGCTCCCGCAGCCCCTTCATCAGCAGATCGATCTCGTCATCCACAGCGGCAATCGTACCAAAGGTGCCTCCGCAATGAGATTCTTGACAGCGAGATAGCTGGCGGGCATAATCTCACCCCTAAGCTACTTGGTAGCGCCACATCGAGCGGGGTGGCCGCAATGGCTCTGGGAGTGCCGGCCGGAGGGGTGGACTGGGAGCCGATCTACGTCAGCCAGGTGGATCGCGTCTACCGCTACGTCTACGCCAGGATCGGCAATAGACCTGAAGCTGAGGAGATCACTTCTCAGGTCTTTCTCCATGCTCTTCCCCACGTTCGCGTGCAGCGGCCAGAGCAGGCTCGTGAGTATCTCCTCGTCACGGCACGCACCCTCATCGCGGACCATTGGCGCCATCGGCAAGGCGCCGTCGTCGTCGAAGCGACAGAAGCGTCGGCCGCGCCCGAGGACGACGTTGCATCGCCCGAAGATGGGCGGAGCGAGGTTGACGGGCTGCTCGCACGGCTCTCGGCCTCCCACCGTGAGGTGCTCGAGCTGCGCTTTCTGCGCGGCTATTCGATCCGAGAGACAGCGCTGGAGATGGGCATCACGGTGACGAACGCCAAGCAAATGCAGCTGCGCGCATTGCGGAAGGCTGCCGAGCTGAACGACGCGGACGTCGCCTCCACGGCGGCGGACGGTGAGGGTCGTGTCGCTCCGCAGGCCGAACCGCGCACCACCGAACTTCGGTGGCGGTGCCAGGCCAGCGAGCCCCCTTCTCGCTCCCCAAGCTTGTGCCGGTGATGACAATTTACGTCCGCGATCCGGGGTCCGCGCGTCGAGTCCACGATTTCTTTGGGTGCGAGCCTCGTCTGCGTGGCGCGCCGGCGTGTCGCAGTCCCGGAAGCCAGCCGCCTGATGACGCCGGCCGCGCGCGGCGGCCCCACGCAAGTCCCACCAAGGACAGTGGGAGGGCACTCGCTTCCGCCAGGGCGGAGGGCAGCTTCCCAGGCACCTGCCAGGAAGGCTCATACAAATTGGGGATCGGGCCGACAGCGCCGATGTTGACGTAGCGGTACAGGACGACCGCACCGACCGCCGTCGCAGCGACGACCAATGCCGCGGCGAGTGTGCGACCTGACGGACGCAGCAGCAGAAAGAGCGCAAGAACGGCGCTGACGACAGTCTCAGCACGGAACAGATTTCCCTCCGTGATCAGACCAGCGTGTGGGGCGTCGTAGAAGGATGCGGTCGTCGCGTGCACATACGCATCGATGCCAAGCGCAGCGGCGACCCCCAACGCCGCCACGCGCACGGTGATAGGCCGCCTGCTCGGCGGCAGAGCCGAAGCCGCACCGATCGATTCGCCACGCCGCAGCCGCGGCAGAACATGCTGCATTGCTGAAACCCCTGAATCTTGTCG
>JAFALX010000255.1 GCA_019234035.1 Candidatus Dormiibacterota bacterium
CACGCGCGCACCGTGGTGCTGGAGGTCGCCAGGCCCCCGGCGCTGATCGCGACGGTCTGCCCCGCTGCCTGCGGCGACGCCGCGTGGTCGTCGGTGACGCGCACGCGCCACCCGTCCTCCGGCGGCGTGCCCGCCACCGCGACGTCACCGCCGAGGTTGATGAGCACGCCGCTCCGCACCTGGGCTTCGGCCAGCTCCGCGGTCGTGTCCGCCGCGAACGCCTTGGCCGACGAACCAATGTCGAGCTGCACACCGCGGGCGAGGGTCACGACGCCGCTGTCACGCTCGAGGTGCACACCCTGCCAGCCGGGGGCGGGCGACGCTTCGGCAGGCGCCGTGCGCACCGCTGCGTGGACCACCTCGTCGAAGTCCCGGTCATAGCCGATCGTGTTCATCGCCGAGCCGACGGTGGGATCGACGATTCCGTCGGTGATGGCAGCAACATCGAGCGCGACGGCGATCACGCGTGCAAGCAGCGGCGACACCCGCGTCGGCGCGCCGTCCGCCGCGTTCAGCCGGGAGATCTCGGAGTCGCTGCGAAAGCGGCTCGCGGCGACGTCGAGCCGCGCCAGCCAGTCCATCACGACGGCCATCGCGTCCTCGAGGCTGGCGTCATCGGTGACCGCCACCTGGACGCCCGTGCCCAGCGCACGCGATGTCGCCGTCGCGATCACGCCTGCATGTGCGACGCGGTGCGTGCCAGGCCGGTGCCGGCGCCGCCGATCCGCCTGCGGACCGCTGCAGCCTCGTTCTGGACGTCATCAGACATCGGGGGATCCTCCTCGTGTGCCCATGAGCGGCTCAGCGCCTCGCCAACTGTGGCACGGCCCGCGCCGCGGCGCACACCAGGCGGGTCCGGCGCGCGTCACACACCCGAAGCGCGGCCGTCATTGCGTGCGGTCGTCGTGAGTCAGGCCACTGCGCGAGGTCCGGCTCCGGCCGCGGTCCTCCCGCGTTTCTCCACAGCCCTCTCCACAGGGCTTTCCACATGGTCGTGCACCGGGCTCTCCACAGGCCGTCCACAGACCACGCCGACCCGTCGACAAACGAGTGTGTGGCGCGTTGTACGCCGCGCACAAATCACAGGAGCGGCAGCGCGCGTCGAGAGCTTTGCCGGACCGCACGTCACAGAATGAACGTCGCTCCTCAAGCCTGTCCCGTGCGACGGATCCGTTGCGAGAACCGGTCCCCATGCGTGCTCATAATTGAAGGCGGCGGCAGTTCGGGCGGCAGCGGTTTGAGGAGGCCGGGATCGCCGGTGTGTGGGCGTTGACGTGTGACACAAACGCTTGCGTGCGTAGGGTCGAAGGTCCCGGGGTGAGGTGTGGCGTGCGGCTCTGGAACTTTCAGCTGACACGCTCTACCATTTGCGTAGCTGAACTTTGGGTTCGTGGGGGACCACGTCGGTGATCAGACGCATTCTTGTGGGCTCGGATGGCTCTGCGCACGCGCAGCGTGCGGTTGTGTTTGCGGCGGAGCTGGCCCACCAGCTGCGCGCGGAGGTTCTGCTCGTGCACGCCGCGGGCGACGTCGCGCCGGCACGAGCGAGTGCCAGCGAGTACCTGATGCACGTCGCGCAGAACGGGTTGTATCCGGAGGAGTCCGTCGAGCGCGTCGCGCGCACCGAGTGGGTCCGGCCGCTGATCGCGGCGCGCGTCCCGTGGGGCGTCGACGTGCGCTACGGCTGGGCCGCAGACGTGCTGACACGGGTGGCCGACGAGGTCGGCGCGCAGGTCATCGTGATCGGCGCGGGTTCCCGCGGACCGTCCGCTGACGGGACCGCGGGTAGCGTGCGTCAGGCCATGTCGCTGCGCTCGAGCGTGCCCCTGATCGTCGTGCCGGACGACGCTCCGGCGGTCGAATTGCATGCTGTCGAGCAGCACGCCGCCGCGACCTGTCCCGGCTGATCTGCAGCCCGTGACCTAGGTCGGGGCACCTGCTCACTCAGTCGACGGCACGCAGCGCATCCATGCCGGCGGAGGAGAGGACGCGGTGGTCGGCCGTGATGGCGAGCACGTCGTACCCATCGATGGCGGCCACCCATGCGGCGCCGGGCTCGCCCATGACGAACGCCGCCGTCGCGTACGCATCGGCATCGGTGATGCTTGGTCCTGCGACCGTCATGCTCACCAGGCTGCGCGGCGTGGCATGCGTGCGCGGGTCGACGATGTGGTCGCCGCGCTCGTACAGGCCACTCGTGGCCACGGCGATGTCGGAGATGGCCAGCACCGCCGCAACGCTGTCAGCGCGCTCCGGATGGCGGATCCCCAGCCGCCAGCGGCGCCCTGGCTCGGGCGCACCGCGCGCGATCACGTCGCCGCCGGCGTTGATGAAGAAGTTGCGCGCGCCCGCCGCCTGCAGCATCATCGCGGCGCGCTCCACCGACCAGCCCTTCACCAGGCCCGAGGGATCCAGCTCCTCGCCGTAGTTGATGTCGAAGCATCCGTTGCTGCGCACGCGCATGTCGTCGCAGCGGCGCAGCACCTCACGCACGTCCTCGCTGCAGGCCTCGATGCCGATCTCGCCGCGGGCCAGGCGCCTGATCTCGCTGTCAGCGCGGTATGTGCTGAAGGTCTCGTCGACGCGGTGAAACCACCGCAACGCGGCGTCGATCACGTCCACGGAGAAGCCGGGGTCACGCACGTCGACCGTGATCACCGTCCCCATCACCGGCTCGGCGCGCA
Source organism: Candidatus Dormiibacterota bacterium (assembly GCA_019234035.1). Classification (GTDB taxonomy): domain Bacteria; phylum Chloroflexota; class Dormibacteria; order Aeolococcales; family Aeolococcaceae; genus JAFALX01. The sequence continues at coordinate 2,685 of JAFALX010000255.1, forward strand.
CGCGGCGCGCTCCGTGCTCAGGCGTGGGCTTGATCAAGCGCCGACTGCACGGACTCGGCGTAGCTCTCGGTGGTGAAGGTGGCGCCGCCGAGGATGTCGATGTTCGCCGTCTGCGCCTGCAACACCTCCTCGCGCAGCAGCGGGATCGCCTGCTGGCTGATGAGCGCGGAGCGCGCACGATCGGTCGGGTACTGCAGCGCGGTGACGTCGGTGATCTTTCCGCCCGAAACCGTGATCCTGACCTGCACGTCGCCGAACTGATTCGGGTAGTCGGTGCCGGTGAACGTGCCGCTCTTGAGTCCGGTGCTGCGCGGCGACGGCGTCGGTGCCGGCGGTGTCGGGCCGGCGGGCGGCCCTCCAGACGGCGTCGAGGAGTCGGCGCTCGGCGACGGACTCGGTTGCGCGGGCAGCGACGCGCCGGTGCCGACCGCGCTGCTCGGCGGCGTGCGAAAGCTGATCATCAGCACGACCGCGACGGCGGTGGCGAGCAGCGCGACGACGGCGCGAACGGGCACTCTCCGAGCTCCTACAGCAGCGCGAACCGTTCGCGGTGGACCTGCGCCGGCGGAACGCCGAGCGCCGTCATGGTCGCCGTTACGTCGGCGATCATCTCAGCCGGGCCGCAGATGAAGACGTCGCGCTCGCGAACGTCCGGCACCGCGGTGCGCAGCGCCTGCGGAGCCAGCGGACTGCGCGCCACCTCGACGCCGCGGCGTCCCACGACGTAGTGCACGACGACGCCGCGGTCGGCGGCGAGCTGGTCGAGCTCCTGCCTGAAGACGACGTCGGGCCAGGAGCGCGCACGGTAGATCAGCACCGTCCCACCCTTGCGCGCCGGCAGCTCCTCGAGCAGCGCGCGCAGCGGCGTGATGCCGATGCCGCCCGCGACCAGCAGCGTCCGCGGACGGGTGCGGCGTTCCGACGTGAAGATGCCGTACGGACCCTCGACGAGCACGCGCGTGCCGGGATGCAGTGTGTGCAGCGCGCCGGTGAAGTCGCCCACCTCCTTCACCGTGATGCGAAGGAAGGTGCCGTTGGGCGCGGCCGACAGTGAGAACGGGTGCACGCGCCACCACATCCCGCGCGCCAGGAAGCGGAACTTGAAGAACTGTCCGGCGTGCGCCGGCAGCTCCTCCAGACAGTCGCCGGTGATGTAGATGGAGAGCACGCCCGGCGTCTCCTCGAACAGCGAGTGGATCTTCAGGTCGTGCTTGAGCGCCATGTTCACGGGGATGGCGACGCGGAACGCCAGCACGAGCAGCGCCGCCGCCACGTACAGCGCCACCCAGTACCCGATGGCCACAGGATCCCGCTCGAAATCGGTCCCCACGGCGATCTGATGGCCGAAGCTCAGGGCGATGGCGAGGTACACGTACAGGTGGATGAAGTGCCACGTCTCGTGCGTGAGACGGCGGCGCGCGGCGCGCACCGACACGGCCGCGATCACCACGAAGGCGGCGAACCCCGCGTAGGCCATGAGCATGTACGGGTACGTGGTGAGAAACGTCCAGGTCTCGGCGAGGAAGGAGCGCCCGTCTCCCGCGGCGTACCCCGCGGTCGAGAACACGACGTGCCCGGCGATCAGCCACACGGTCGCAAACCCGAGCCAGCGGTGCCAGCCGGCGATACGATCGACGCCGAACAGCTGATCCAGCCACGGGCTGCGCGACATCAACACCACCTGCACCAGCGCCGCGTACGTGCCGAGCAGCGCCGTGAGCTGCCCCGCAGCGGAGAGCATCGCTGTCGCGCTCTGCAGGTTGGGCAGCTGACCGTGGCGCACCCACATCACGACGATGAGCACGGCGTTGCCGAGCACGATGAACACCACGTCGCCGGCGCGAAGCCCCCAGCGCCGCGGTGTGGCGACCGCTCGCCGCCGTTCGGCCGGCACGGCGAGGCTCTCGAGCAGTGGCACCGCCGGCGGCAGCGTCGCCGCTCCCGTCACCGCCGAGCCTCGCACCGCCGTGGGCGGCGGAGAAACGGGGCCGTGGTGGCGTGGCGGACGGGCGTCGCTGCGACGGCGCTTGGTTCGCTCCGATCCCACGCCGCCGAGGCTAGTGGGCAACCGCTGACGGAAGCGTTACGGATGCCGGAGAAACTCGGGACCTTGGACCCTGGACGCGATCTGCGCGTGTGCACACGCTCCGACCAGCAGCCATGTCCCCCGAGGTGTCCCCGATGCGCGATCTGACGAGAGACCAGTGCTTCGCACTGCTTGGCACCGTGGCGATCGGCCGCGTCGGGGTCAGCATCGACGCGCTTCCCGTGATCCTGCCGGTGAACTTCGTGGTGCTCGAAGACTGGATCCTGTTTCGCACCGTCCCCGGGACCAAGCTCGACGCGGCGATGCGGCGGTCGGTTGCGGCGTTCGAGGCCGACGACCACGCCCCCGACGGGTCGTGGGGGTGGAGCGTCCTGATCCGCGGCTTCGCCCACGACTTGCGCGACGGACGCGGCGTGCCCGCGGCGGGCGCGCTGCACCCGTGGCCGTTTCCCCACGGCGAGGCCAACCACGTGGTCGGCATCGAGGCGACGATGGTGACGGGACGCCGGTTCGGCACGGTGATCGATCTCCCGGGCCTCGGGTCACGCTCCGCCTCGCTGAAGGCCTGAGCACGTCACTGACCACGCCGCGCCGTTGCGCGTACGATCCGCGTGACGAGCCGGAAGCGCGGAGGATTTGCGGCGATGGCCGAGCACACCGACATTCGCATCGAGGCGCTCGGCGCCGACGAGTGCA
>JAFALX010000362.1 GCA_019234035.1 Candidatus Dormiibacterota bacterium
CCCTTCTATGCGCACATGCCCGAGGTACAGCGCCTATGCCGGCGGCTGTGGTTCGACACGGCGGCGGCGCCCTTTCTCTACGGCGCATCCGCGTATCGCGCGGTCATCGACCTGGTGGGGGCCGACCGTCTCCTGTACGGCAGCGACTACCCGCTGCTGCGGGCCGGGCGGTACCTCGACGCGTTCGCCGAAGCCGGGCTCACCGACTCCGAGCGCAGCACCGTGCTCGGTACCGCCGCGGCCGCGCTGCTGCGGCAGGTGTCGCCGTCCTGAGGCCCGGCGTCTTAACACTCGCTGTCATTCCCGTTACCCATCCGTGGCCGGAACCTCACGATTTCTTGTCGGGACGGCGAGAACATGTCCCGGGCGGAGAAACCGGCGCCCGCCAGCCGGTCCTTCGCCTTTTTTATGCCCAGGAGACGGCCTGCGGGGCACGCCCAGCCCGCGCCGCCCCGCGAGGCGCACGCAAGTCAGACTTCCCCGCTGTGTTCACGCCCGCAAACCTCGAGGTGGTCATGGTCTCCTTCGAGGGGCCAGATCAGTACAGCCAGGCCGGTGGCCTCGGCGTGCGAGCGCGCGAGCTGTGCCGGGCCCTGGCGCAGCACGGGTTCAGCACCACGCTCATCTTTGTCGGCGACCCGCAACGTCCGCGCGAAGAGGTGGACTCCGGTGTCTGCCTCGTGCGCTGGGCCCAGGAGGTCAGCCGTCGCTATCCCAACGGCGTCTATGAGGGCGAGCACGAGAAGCTCAGCGCGCTGAACCGCACCCTGCCCGGCTGGCTGATCGACACGATCGTCCGGCCGGCGGTCGACCGCGGACGCACCGTCGCCGTCCTCTGCGAGGAGTGGCACACCGCGGTGTTCACCCGCGTGCTCAGCGACCTGCTGCACGCCAGCCGGCTCCGCGACCGCGTGGCGCTGCTGTGGAACGCCAACAACTCGTTCGGGTTCGAGCAGATCGACTGGGCCGCCCTGGACTACGTGGCGACGATCACGACTGTCAGCCGCTACATGAAGCACCTGATGTGGCCGTTCGGGGTGAACCCGCTCGTCATCCCCAATGGCATCCCGACGTCGTCGCTGACGCCGCCCGACGCCGGCGGGGTGCGCGCAATCGCCTCCGCGGCGGACACGCCGTGCCTCGCCTTCAAGATCGGACGCTTCAGCGCCGACAAGCGCTGGCATCAGGCGGTGGGCGCCATCGCCGAGCTGCGCTCCGAAGGAATTCCCGCGAGGCTGCTCATGCGTGGCGGCATCGAGCCGTTCGGCGCGGAGGTGCTCTCGTACGCGGCGCGCTCCGGCCTCACGGTCGTGGACTGGCACGAGGCGGTGGAGGACGCCTCGGGAATCGTTGCCGCCCTGTCGCAGTCCGGCCGGGCACCGATCATCAACCTGCGCCGCTTCCTGCCCGATGCGGTCATCGCGGAGATCGACGCCTCGGCCACCGCTGTTCTGGCCAACTCCGGCCACGAGCCGTTCGGGCTGGTGGGCCTCGAGGCCATGGCGGCCGGCGGCGTCGCCCTGGTCGGCGCGACCGGTGAGGAGTACGCGCGGCCGTACGGCAACGCGATCGTCGTGGAGACCGACGACCCGTCGGAGGTGTCCAGCGCGCTCGGCGGTCTCGTGGCGCAGCCCGCGCTGGCGCAGCGGCTGCGCGAGGCGGCGCGGCGCGACGCCGCCGATTTCGCGTGGCCGCTCGTCGTCGACGGGCTGCTCGAGCGCCTCCGCTTCGTGTGCCAGCGGCAGCGCGTCCTGATCCCGGACGGGCACCGCGCGCCGGTCCCGGGCTAGGCCCGAGCGCGGCGTCGCCGCGGCCGCGGCTACAGTACGCGCGCTATGGAGTCGCAGCTGCGCGCACGCGCGGCCGACCTCGGTCTCCAGGATGCCGAGGTGACGGAGTGGGAGGCGGCCATCGACGACACGCTGGTGGCGGCGCTGCTCGGCGGGCTGATCTCGTTCGAGGACGCGCTTGCGGAGCTGGCGTTGTGAGCGGCGAGCTGCTGAGCAGCGATGAGCTGCGGTTCATCAACCTGGTGGCGGTGCGCCGCGTCGGCGGCCGGCCGGAAGAAGTCCCCGCGGCGCCTGAGGTCGCGCTCGCAGACCTGCAGAGCGAGCGGCCGGTGCGCCGCGCCGCGCGACTTGGCGCCGCACTCACCCGGCCCGGGGCGGTTGCGCACGCCGCGCTCCCCACCGCGCTGCTCGCCGTGATCTGCCAGCTCAACCGCGACGGGTACCGCCTGGTGGCGCCGCAGGGGGCGGCCGCCGGAATGATTCGCGGCCTCAGCACCGGCGGCGTGAGCGTCGACGGCTTCGCTGCGTGGGTCGAGGACCGGGCCATCGCTGACTGATCGCGCACGCGGCTGCGCTCGCGCTGCGCTCGTGTGTATGCCGGCGCGAAGGTCCGAGCGGGCCTGGCACGAATATGATTGACGTGAGGCAGGCGGCACGAGAGGAGCGGCCCGTGCGATGAAAGCTGTGGTGATGGCCGGCGGTGAGGGATCCCGACTCCGACCTCTGACGAGTCGTCACCCGAAGCCGCTGGTGCCGGTCGTCGGTCTGCCGGTGATCGAGCACATCCTGCGGCTGCTGCGTCACCACGGCATCAAGGAGGTCGTGGTCACGCTCGCGTATCTCGGCGCCGAGATTCGCAACCGCCTCGGTGACGGCACCGATCTCGACATGGAGATCGAGTACGTGGTCGAGGATCGTCCACTGGGAACGGCGGGAAGCGTGCGCAACGCCGCGCACCTGCTCGACGACACGTTCCTCGTGATCAGCGGCGACGCCATGACCGACCTCGATCTCACCGGGGTGGTGGAGGAGCACCGCCGCCGCGAGTCGGCGGCGACGATCGTCCTGCATCAGGTGCCCAACCCGCTCGAGTACGGCGTAATCGTCACCGACGACGAGGACAACGTCGTGCGCTTCCTGGAGAAGCCCTCCTGGGGCGAGGTCTTCAGCGATCGTGCCAACACCGGCATCTACGTGATCGAGCCCGAGGTGCTCAGCCACATCGAGGCCGGCGAGAACAGGGACTGGTCGCAGGACGTGTTCCCGGCGATGCTCGCGCGCGGCGCGCCGCTGCGCGGCTTCATCACCGAGGACTACTGGTGCGACATCGGCTCGATCCCCTCGTACCTGCAGGCGAACTGGGACGCACTCGAGGGCCGGGTGCGCTGCCACATCCCGGGGCGGCGCGAAGGCCAGGTCTGGCTCGGCGAGGGCGTGGAGTTCGGCCTCGGCGTGCAGATCGAGGGGCCGGCCTTCATCGGCGACGAGGTGAAGCTGAAGGGCGGCGCCTGGCTGAACGACCGCTGCATCATCGATCGCTTCGCGATCATCGACGAGCACTCGAAGATCAGCAACAGCGTCATCTGGCCGCACACCTACATCGGTGAGAGCTGCCGGCTGCGGCAGACGATCGTCTGCCGCAACGTCACGATGAAGAACAACGTGTTCGTCGAGGAGAACACCGTCATCGGCGACGAGTGCGCCATCGGCCGCGGCACGCGCATCCGCGCCGGGGTGAAGATCTGGCCGAACAAGGAGATCGAGCCGGGCTCGACCGTCAACGACTCCGTCATCTGGGCGGGGGAGTGGCGGCGCGGCATCTTCGCCTCGTACGGGATGACGGGGCTGATCAACGTCGAGCTGACGCCCGAGTTCTGCGCCCGGCTCGGGGCCGCGTTCGGGGCCATGCTGCCGAAGGGCTCGGACATCGCCGTCGGCCGCGACCACGCGCGCTCGTCGCGCATGATCAAGCGCGCCATCGTGAGCGGCATCGTCAGCGCCGGCGGCAACGCGCGCGACATGCACGAGCCTCCCGTGCCGGTGATCCAGTTCGCAACGCGCCAGACCGGCTGCCAGGCCGGCGTGCAGGTGGTCGTGTCACCGCTCGACCAGCGCAGCGTCGACATCCGGTTCCTCGACGCCGACGGGCTGCAGATCGACAAGCGTGCCGAGCGCAAGCTCGAGAACCTGCTGTTCCGCGAGGACTTCCGCCGCGCAGCGTTCTACGAGATGGGTGACATCGAGTACCACGATCCGAT
>JAFALX010000408.1 GCA_019234035.1 Candidatus Dormiibacterota bacterium
AGCGGCGCCACCTGCGAGGCGCGGCGGGCCTCGGCATCGCGAAGGCTCTCCAGGCCAGCGCGCTCCACGGCGGCCGCCCCCTCAGCCCGGTCGAGCTGCGCCAGCGCGCGATCCTCTGCCTCCGAGCGGCGGCTGCGCAGCACGTCCAGCTCGCGCTGCATGTCGAGCAGGTCCTGCGGGTTGTGCACGGACCCTCCGTAGAGCTTGCGGTCGAGCGTGGTGATCCGCGCCTGGAGTGCGTTCACCTCCGCCTCTCCCGCGGCTGCGTCCACCTCGAGGCTCTGGCGCTCCCGCTCCGCGGCGGCCGCGGCGTCGCGGGCGCGCTCGAGATCGGGATCGCGAAGCACCAGGGACTCGGCAGCGGCGACGTCGGCGCTCAACGCCGCGATGCGCGTGTCCACCTCCTGCAGGCGGGCGAGATCGAGCGCGGCGCTCATGCCGCGTCGGTCGCGATCACGCCCACGGCCGGTTCGAGACGTTGACGAGGCGCTCGAGCACGCGGCGGGCGGCGCCCGAGTCGATCGACGCCGACGCGCGCTCCACGCCGCCGCGCAGATCCGGACTCGCGCCCGCTGCCACGAGCGCGGCGGCGGCGTTGAGCAGCACGATGTCACGCGACGGGCCGGGCTCACCGGCGAGCACCGCGCGCACGCGGGCGGCGTTCTCCGCGGCGTCACCACCGCGCAGGTCGTCCTTGGTCGCGGTGCCGAGGCCGAGGCCGGCAGGATCGATCTCCGACTCGCTCACGCCCTCGGGGGTCACCTCGAGACAGCGCGACGGACCCTCGAGGCTGAGCTCGTCGAGACCGCCGGAGCCCGAGAACACCAGCGCGTGCTCGTGGCCCAGCCGCTGCAACACCGACGCCATGAGCGGCGCCATCGCCGGATCGGCGACGCCGAGCGCCTGGTGGCGCACGCCGGCGGGGTTGGCCAGCGGACCGAGCACGTTGAAGACGGTGCGCACGCCGAGCTCGCTGCGCACGGGGCCAGCGTGCCGCATGGCGGGGTGGTACGCAGGCGCGAAGAAGAACCCCATGCCCGCGTCCTCGACGCACGCCGTCACGCCGGCAGGCGGCAGCGCAATGCGGACGCCGAGCGCCTCCAACACGTCGGCGCTACCGCACCGCGAGGACGCCGCACGGTTGCCGTGCTTCGCCACGCGCACTTTGGCGCCGGCGGCGACGAGCGCTGCGGCGGTCGAGATGTTGAACGTCATGCTGCCGTCGCCACCGGTGCCGCAGGTGTCGACGGCGCCGGGCTTGAGTTTCACGGTGGTGGCGTGCGCCCGCATCGAGTCGACCATGCCGCAGATCTCGTCGACCGTTTCACCCTTGGTGCGCAAGGCCGTGAGCAGCCCCGCGATCTGCACCGGTGACGCGGCGCCGTCCATGATCTCGTCCATCGCATCGCGCGCCGCGTGGCGGTCGAGGTCACGACCCGACACCACTGTCTGCAGCGCGGTTCGCACTCCGCCGACCGTCATGGAGAATCGACACCCTACCACCCATGAGCTGGCGCAGCCTCGAACCGTTCGACACCGACGTCGTCGCTCCGTACAAGCTCGGCGACGGGCGCCGCGGCGCGCTGCTCATCCATGGCTTCGGCGGATCGCCGCCCGAGCTGCGAGGGCTCGGCGAGCATCTCGCTGCGCGTGGCTGGCGGGCCCACGGCCTCGTCGTGCCCGGCCACGGGCTCCGCCCAATCGACCTGCACCGCACGCGCTGGGAGGACTGGGCGGCCGGCGTGCAGCGCGCCTTCGACGAGCTTGCCGCCGAGTGCGAATCGGTCGTCGTCGCAGGCCAGTCCATGGGCGGCGCACTGGCGCTGCACCTCGCCGCCACCGAGATGCGCGTCCGGGCGGTCGCGGCGTTGGCAACACCGCTCTGGCTGCCCGGCTTCCTCGTGCACTTCCTGCCGGTGTTCAAGCGCGTGGTCAAGTGGCACACGCCTTCCTCGGAGGTCGACCTCTGGGACGAGGCCGCGGTCACGGAGCTGCACTCGTACGGCGTGCGCTCGATGTCCTCCATCAACGAGCTCCGGCGCCTTGTCGGCGCGGTGCGCGACGAGCTGGCGCAGGTCCGTGCGCCGGTGCTCGTGCTGCACGGCGCTCGCGACCGCCTCATCGCGCCCGCGTGCGCTGTCGAGATCGCACAGCGGCTGGTGTCAAGCGAGGAGGTGGACCTGCAC
>JAFALX010000063.1 GCA_019234035.1 Candidatus Dormiibacterota bacterium
GTGGTGCTTCTCTTTCGCAGCACCGGGTCGGCCACCGGTCCTGCCGTGTACATGGTGGCCCGGGTCGCTCCGCGCGTCATTGGTCCGACACCGGGCGGGGTGCTCACGGACCGCTTCGGTCCGGTGCGCGTGGCGACCACGGCCCTCCTCTTCCAGGCCGCAGTGACAGCCGGAATCGTGGTCGCGGGCGGTAGCGGGGTTCTGTGGGCTGTGTACACGTTGGTTGCGGTCGGCCAGTTCGCGAATGCAGCGTCGCAGCCGGCCTATGCATCGATGCCGCCACGCGTGGCCGCTCCCCAGTATCTCGGCCGCGCCAACGGCCTCTACGGAGGCCTGCTCGGGTCGAGCATCCTCGTCTCACCGGCGATCGGCGCGCTTGTGTTGCCGCACACCACGCCCGAGGTGTTGATCACCGCCGACGCGATCACCTTCGTGCTCGCGGCAATCCTCATGGCGAGCCTCGGTGTCCACAGCGGCTCCGCGGTGCGCGCGCCGACCGCTCGTGGTGCACGCCTGGGGTGGAGCGCGCTGACGAGGGATGCGAGCCTCCGGGCGAGCACCGCGGCGATCTTCGGCAACTCCGCCGTGGTGACGACATTGCAGGCGCTTCTGGTCGTTGCCGCCGTGCAGCACTTTCACAAGGACACATACGTCGGCTGGCTCTACGCGGCGGTCGGCGCGGGCAGTGTCGTCGCCAGCCTCCTGTTTCTGCGCGCGAACCCGCGACACATCCGCCGGCGCGACATCGTGCTGCTGGCCATCATCGAGGTGGCGGCACTGGCCCTGTTCGTCGTTGTGCTGAATCTCGTGATCGCTGTTGCACTGCTCTTTGTCAGCTCGGTGGCTGCGGTGACGTATCAGGTGTTGAGCGCGATCGCAATGCAGCAACGAGTGCCGCTGGAGCTCCTTGGACGCGCCAACGGCGCGCGACGCCAGGCGATGTACGTCGGCATGCTGCTGGGCGCCCTGGCCGCCCTGGGATTGGTGGGGCCATTGGGATGGCAGGCGGCGGTCCTCATCGTCGCCGGCGGAGCCGTGATCGTGCTCCTGCTCGCCAGCTGGTCCGGTCCGCGCGACCACGGTGCGCCGGATGTGTCGCTCGCCGCCACGCTTGTCCCAAGCCCCACGGAGCTGTTGGAGGCGGTGGATCCCGGCGTGTCCCTTGATCCTCCCGTGTCCGAACCGGGCGCGATCGGGCCGGCGGGACTGGGCGGCCCGCGGTTGAGTCCAGCGCTGGACGAAACTCCCGCTCGCGACGCCTGAACCCGCTGACGGTTACGCGGGCGGGCCGGCGGCCAGCCGCACCGTCGCCGTGTGCCCGGCGCCGCCGGCGTCGAGCCAGCTCACCGTGATCTGGTCGCCGACCTTGTGGCCCTGGATTGCAGTGCGAAGGTCGCCGGGCGACGTCACACTCCTGCTGTCGATGGACGTGATGACATCACCGGCGGCGATCCCGGCCTGATCTGCCGGCGACTGCGGCTGCACGCCACTCACGGGGACGCCGCGTGACGTCCCGCTTCCCACGACCTCGACGCCGAGCACCGCGACATTCCCCGGCTGCACCGTGCCGCCGCCGCCGTGCCGTATCTCCTTGACGATGTTGAGGGCGTCGTCGCTGGGGATCGCGTAGCCGGCGATCGAGCTGGGATCGCGGCCGACGCCGAGCACCTCTGCCGCCGTGTCCATGCCCACGACCTGCCCCGACGAGTTCAGCAGCGGCCCCCCGGAGTCGCCCTGCAGGATCTGCGCGTTGATCTCGATGAGGTTGCTCAGGGTCTCGCTGCCCCCGATCTCGTCGCTCACCGTGATCGTCTGACCGAGCGCGGTCACGCCCCCGGAGCTGGACACTGGCTGCCCCCCCTGGCCCAGCGCGTTGCCGAGCGCGGTCACCCCGTCGCCGACGTGCAGGGACGACGAGTCCGCGAACGCGACCGTCGGCAGGTTCGAGACACCCTGCAGCTGCAGCAGGGCCACGTCGTGCACGGCGTCGACGCCCACCACCGTCGCGGGGATGTCGGGCCCGGCGCCATCGACCTCGGCGGTGATGTGCGCCCCGTCGCGTACCACGTGGTTGTTGGTCAGGACCTCGCCTGACGAGCTGATGATCATCCCGGTGCCGGCCGCGATGCCGGAGCCGTCCGCGAGCCGCGAGGTGACGTCGACGACCGCTCGGTCCACCGCCTCCACGCTGCCCGACACCGAGCCTGATCCCGATGTCGCTGACGCGGGGTTGTCGGCGCTTCGCCAGAAGGACAACCCGACGCCCGCCACGATGCCGACGACCACGACCACGAGCAGGACCACCGCGACGAACCAGCGCCGGAATCGCCGCCCCGCCGGCGGTGGCGGCGGCTCGTTCCAGGCCGGCGTCGCCCACGGGCTGTAGCCGCCGTACGCGTCCTGGGTGCCTCCCGCATCCCACCCGTACGGCCAGCGGTCCCAGGACTGCGGCGGCTGCGGGGGCTGCGGCGGACCCGGCGGCTGCGGCTCAGCGGCCATCGATCGTCTGGGTCTGGCGGACGGCGCGGCGGCCGATGGCGGACACCGGGATCGACACGTCCGCGCTCGCCGGCACGGGCACGCGGCGCGGCGCACGGCTGCCCGCGAGCGCGAAGAGGCTGGTGGCCGCGGCCAGTGGCAGCGAGATGGCGAGGTCGAGCGCCTGGATGGTCACGCTGGCGGCCACGGCGGCGCTCAGCGGCACACCCTCGAGCACGAGCCCCGTGGTCCACCAGGCCTGGCTGGTCCCGATCCCCGCGATCCCCTGGATGGGAACGGTGAAGAGCAGGGTCCGGATCGACAGCGCGAACCATGTCTGCCAGAAGCCGAGGTGGAGCCCGACCAGGCTCATCAGGCCCGCGTACTGGACGGCGGTGGCCACCCGGCACAGCGCCGTGCTGCCCAGGAGCCCCGCCGTCACCCGCGGCCTGCTGAGCTCTGTCATTGCGGTCTCGGCACGGCCGGCGAGGCCGGAGAGTCTGGGAAGGCGGCCGGCAAACCCGAGCAGCGCGGCGCGAGGGCCCGGGATGAGCAGCGCCGCGAAGGCGACCAGCGCTCCGGCGGCGATCACCGCCGCGACCACGAGGACTCCGCGGGTCTGGACCCCCGCCGACACCGCGGCGGCGAGCGCTGCGACGAGCGCGATGCTGCCCAGGTCGAGGATGCGAGCGAGGACGGCGACGCCCGACGCCCGGGCGATCGACACGCCGAGGACGCGCCGCGCCGCGGCGACGAACGCCACGTCACCAGAGGGCCCCGGCAGCAGCAGGCCGGCCCCCCAGCCGGCGCCCGTCACCCCGGCGACGCGGGGCAGGCGGCCGCGCTGCCCCGGCAGCAGGATCGCGAAGCGCCAGGCTCGGCCCGCGAGGAAGACCACGGCGCCGGAGGAGGCGAGGGCAAGCGACAGCGGCGCGAGATGGATCGAGTCCCACGTGATCGGACGCCCGAGCGCGCGCCAGACGATCACGACGAAGCCGATGCCGACGACGCTGGCCACAATGCCGCGGACGAGGGGCCTTCGGAGCCAAACCTTCACCGGCATGGTGTTTGATTGTGGTGCGATGGAGAGAGTCCACGTCGTTGCGCAAGGCAAACGAAAGCCGGCGACGGCTAACCTCGCGGCTTTCCTCCCGTACCACGCCGACAAGGAGCTGCCTCGTGTCTGATCGCCCGGTGGTCGTCCTCGGCGCCGATGGCTTCCTCGGATGGCCCACCGCGCTGCATCTCTCTGCGCACGGACACCAGGTCATTGCGGTCGACAATCTGGTGCGCCGTCGCTGGGACCGCGAATGTGGCACCTCGTCGCTGGCGCCGATCGCCTCGATGCCGCAACGGGTTCGCGCGTGGAAACGCACCAGCGGTCGCGACATCGAGTGGCGGCGGCTGGACGTGTGTGATGCCCGGGCGATGTCGGCGCTCATCGCCGAGTTCCGTCCATCTGCGATCGTGCACTTCGCCGAGCAGCGCTCGGCGCCGTTCTCGATGATCGACCGCGAGCACGCGGTGATGACCCAGCTGCGCAACGTCGAGGGCACGCTCAACCTGCTCTTCGCTCTGCGCGACCTCGCGCCCGACTGCCACCTGGTCAAGCTCGGGACGATGGGCGAGTACGGCACGCCGAACATCGACATCGAAGAGGGCTTCATCACCATCGAGCACAACGGACGCAGGGACACGCTGCCGTATCCCAAGCGGCCGGGCAGCTTCTACCACCTGTCCAAGGTGCACGACAGCAACAACATGGAGTTCACCAGCCGCATCTGGGGGATCCGCGCCACGGACCTCAACCAGGGCGTCGTGTACGGCTGCGAGACCGACGAGACCGCGCTGCACCCAACGCTGGCGACGCGCTTCGACTACGACGTCATCTGGGGCACCGTCCTCAACCGCTTCTGCGTGCAGGCCGCGCTGGGCCAGCCCCTCACGGTGTACGGACGCGGCGGCCAGACGCGTGGCTTCCTGGACATCCGCGACACCGTCGAGTGCATCCGCATCAGCATCGAGAATCCGGCGTCGCGCGGCCAGTACCGCGTGTTCAACCAGTTCACCGAGCAGTTCTCGGTGAAGGGGCTCGCCGAACTGGTCAGCCAGGCACGGGATGCGCACGGGCTGTCGACCACGATCAAGCACATCAGCAACCCGCGCGTCGAGCTCGAGGAGCACTACTACAACGCCAAGCACCAGCACCTGATCGATCTCGGCCTGCAGCCGCATCTGCTGCGGCGCACGCTGATCGACTCGGTGATCCAGACCGTGGAGCGGCATCGCAAGCGTGTCGACCTCGTCGCGCTGCAGAAGCCCAACGTCGACTGGCGCTCGGGCGGCGGCCGCGCTGCTGCCGACCGCCAGGTGACGGTCGCCTGACCACTCGGCGCACCAGCAGCGTTCAGCCCCGCAGTACTGCGACGCTCGCGGTGGAGAGCCCTCCCGACCTCAGCCTCGTCATCCCCGTGCACAACGAGGCCGAGAACATCGCGAGCGTCGTCCGCGACGCACGCG
>JAFALX010000410.1 GCA_019234035.1 Candidatus Dormiibacterota bacterium
CAGCCTGCTGGTGCTCGAGATCGGCATCTCCGGCGGCATCGTGCTCATCGTGCTGCTCGCCGGGTGGATCCTCGTACGCCGCGGCCTGCGCCCCCTCGAACGCATGGCCGGCACCGCCGCGTCCATCGTGGCGTCCGACCTGGACAAACGCGTGGAGCCGTCGAACGACAGGACCGAGGTCGGGCGCCTCGGCCTCGCGCTCAACACGATGCTGGCGCAGCTGCAGGACGCGTTCGCCGAGCGGCAGCGCAACGAGGAACGGCTGCGCCACTTCATCTCCGACGCGTCGCACGAGCTGCGCACGCCACTGACGTCGATGCAGGGCTACGCGGAGCTGCTGCAGCGCGCGCCGCAGATGGCGCGCCGGGACATGGACCTGGCGCTGCGTCGCATGGAGGAGGAGACCAGGCGGATGGGGGCGCTCGTCGACGACCTTCTGTTGCTGGCGCGGCTCGACCAGGGACGCTCACTGGAGCACGGGCCGGTCGACCTCGACGCGCTGATCCGTGACGCCGTGGCGGATGCGCGCGTCGCGGATCCCGCGCGCGTGATCGGCGTCCGAATCGCGGCGCCACTCGTCGCCGACGGAGACCCGATGCGCCTGCATCAGGTGCTGGCGAACCTGCTACGCAACGCGCTGGTGCACACGCCCGCGGGGACGCCGGTCGAGGTCGTCCTGCATCAGGAGAACGGCACAGCACTGATCGACGTCATCGACCACGGCCGCGGGATTCCCGAGCGCCAGCGAAGCGCGATCTTTCAGCGATTCCACCGCGCCGACCCGGCGCGCAGCGGCGACCAGGGTGGCAGCGGCCTGGGCCTGAGCATTGCCGACGCGGTCGTGAGCGCGCACGACGGAAGCATCGCCGTGCTCACCACCCCCGGGGGCGGCGCGACCTTTCGCGTCGAGCTGCCGCTGCGTCAGAGCGCGCGCGAGGAAACCGTGATCACGCCCATGCCCGAAACTGTCGGCTGACCGTCAGGCGGTCACAAGGGAAGCCGGAAGACGGCCGCGCCGGCGAAGTTCGCCGATGTAGTCGTCCAGCGCGACGCTCCACGTTGGCAGCGCCGGTTCACCCGCATGGAGCCACGCGCAATTGTCGAGCACCGCATGCTGCGGGCGGCGCGCCGAAGCCGGGAGCTCCGCGGACAGGATCGGCTGCACCGCGCTTGCGAGACCTGCCGTGCGGAGCCCACTGACGGCGAACTCGTACCACGACGTCCTCCCCGAGTTCGTCAGATGGAACGTCCCGGTTGCGTGCATCTCGATGAGTCGCAGCAGCGCGGGCGCCAGATGTCCCGTCCACGTCGGCGCGGTGACCTGATCCGTGACCACGCGCAATTGCTCCCCACGCGCGGCACGATGCAGCACCTTCAGGAGGAAGTTGGGGCCGTCCCTCCCGTACAGGCCCGACGTGCGCACGATGACGTGGTTGTCGGACACGGCGCGCACCGCTTCCTCGCCGGCCAGCTTGCTCGCCCCGTAGATGGAGAGCGGCGCCGGTGCGGCATTCTCCGGGATCGGCCGCGGCGATTCGCCGTCGAACACGTAGTCGGTGCTGAGGTGCATCAGCAGCACGTCGCGCTGCGCACACTCCTCGGCGAGCAGCCGGGCACCCTTGAGGTTGACCGCGAACGCCCGGTCGGCGTGGCTCTCGGCGCCGTCGACGTTCGTCCACGCCGCGCAGTTGATCACCGCGTCCGGCCCCTGCTCGTCCAACGCCCGCGCCACCGCGGTGCGATCCGTGATGTCCAGCGCCGCGTGCGAGAACCCGACGGCGGGAATGCCCCGGGCGGTCGCGGTGTCGAGCAGATCGCCGCCCAGCTGTCCCGCCGCGCCGGAGATCAGAAGTCTCGGCATGCTGCAAGCGCAGGGAGCGGCTTGTAGTTGCGCCGGTAGAACTCCCAGAACTCGCCGCTCTTCAGCGGCCGCCACCAGTCCTCGTGCTCGCAGTACCAGCGCACCGTGGTGGCGATGCCCGCGGCGAACTCCATCTGCGGCGACCAGCCGAGTGCGTCGAGCTTGCTCGAGTCCAGTGCGTAGCGGTAGTCGTGGCCCGGCCGGTCCTGCACGAACGCAATCAGCGATTCGGGCTTGCCCAGCGCGCGCAGCACCTCGCCGGCCACGCGGATGCCGTTGACCTCGTTGCCGCAGCCGACGTTGTAGTCCTCGCCGGGCGTGCCGCGGCGCAACACCGTGTCGACGGCACGCGCGTGATCGCCGACGTACACGTAGTCGCGCACCGCCTCGCCGCTTCCGTACAGGGGCAGTGGACGATCGTCGATCGCGTTGGTGATGAACAGCGGGATTATCTTCTCGGGGTACTGATACGGCCCGAACGTGTTCGAGCCACGGGTGACGAGCGCGGGGAACCCGTACGACGCGCGATACGCGGACACGAGCATCTCCGCGCCCGCTTTGCTCGCCGAGTACGGGCTTCGCGGCCGCAGGGCATCCGCTTCGGCGCTGAATCCCATGAGCACCTCGCCGTACACCTCGTCGGTCGAGACCTGCAGGTATCGCTCGTGACCCGCGTGCCTCGCCGCCTCCATCAGCACGAACGTGCCGTACACGTCCGTCTGGATGAACCGGCCCGGCGCCTGCAGCGAGCGATCGACGTGCGTCTCCGCCGCGAAGTTGACGATGGCGTCGGTCTCGCGAGCGAGGTCCGCGACCAGAGCGGCGTCGCAGATGTCACCGTGCACGAACCGCAGCCGCGGCTCGTGCAATACCGGCGCCAGGTTGGCGAGGTTGCCGGCGTAGGTGAGCTTGTCGAGCACGACCACCGACGAGTCGGCGTGCGTCGCGAGCGTCATGCGCACGAACTCGCTGCCGATGAACCCCGCGCCGCCGGTGACCAGCAGCCGCATCAGATGTTCTCCACCCGCCAGTCGAACCCGATGCGCGGGTCGTCCCATGCGATGCGCCCTTCGTCGGGCGCTTCACGGCAGTACGGCTCGGTGACGTAGTACACGAGGTGCACGTCGCGCAGCCCGAGGCACTGATACCCGTGGGCGACGCGCGGTGGGATCGCAACCACGCGCGGTGAATCCTCGCCGATGGTCAGCGCCTGGACCGCACCGGCGGTCGGCGACTCATCGCGCAGATCGACCAGCACGACACGGGCGTTGCCGCCCACCACGTCCCAGTAGTCCCACTGGCGGTGATGCCAGTGGAACGCCTTGATCGGCTCCGGCGGGTTGCCCCCCCGCGCGTACACCACACTGCGCGACATCTGTGCGAAGGGCTGTGCGGGGATGAACAGCTCGCCCGCGTCATCCAGGTCACCGCGCTTCAGCTGCTCGGTGAAGAAGCCCCGCGAGTCGACGTGCTTCACCAGCGTCTTCACTTTCACGCCGTCGATGCGCGCGTGACCGCCGCTGTCGTTGGCGTCACCCATCGCGTCGAGGACGCGGGTCATGCCGTCGGTGAGCGGGATCCAGGACATCAGCTCATCTCCAGGCGGCTGTGATCGCCGAGCAGGAGCTTGTGCGCGCGCGGCCGCTTGGACGTTCGTCGCACCAGACACTCCTTGCCGATGAGCGAGGAGTCGATGCGCCCGACGATGTCCTCGACCACGCTCCCCTGGAGCAGGATGCTGTTCTCCACCTCGGCGTGTCGCACCGTGCAGCAGTCCGAGATCGAGGTATACGGGCCGATGAACGCGCTCTCGATGCACGTGCCGGCGCCGATGATCGCCGGCCCTCGGACCACGCAGTCGTGCAGGCGGGCGCCGGCGGAGACCACGACCTTGCCCTCGACGCGCACGTCGGGACCGATCGAGATCTCCACCAGCGGCTCGATCTCGTCGAGCACGAGCCGGTTCGCCTCCAGCAGGTCCTCGAGACGCCCGGTGTCCTTCCACGTGGCGACACGCGCCTGGTGCGACTCCAGGATGATGTGCGACTCCACGATCCGGCCGGCGTCGATGATCTGCTGGATCGCGTCGGTGATCTCCAGCTCGCCGCGGTCGGAGTAGTCGATGGCGTCGATGGCGTCGAAGACCGTGCTGTTGAAGACGTACACGCCGACCAGCGCGAGGTCGCTCGTCGTCACCGACGGTTTCTCCACCAGGCGCGCAAGGCGGCCTCCGTCGAACTCCGCGACGCCGAACTGACGCGGATCCTCAACGTGCGCAAGGAGTATGAGCGCATCCGGGCAGGTGCGCTTGAACTCCTCGACGATCGGCACGATGCCGCGGCGGACGAGGTTGTCACCGAGGTACATCACGAACGCGGAGTCGCCGAGAAAGTCGCGCGACACCTGCACCGCGTGTGCGAGGCCGAGCGGTGCGCCCTGCGGGATGTAGGTGATCGACACACCGAACCGGGCGCCGTCACCGACGGCCTCCTCCACCTCGCGCCCCGTGTCGCCGGTGACGATCCCGATGTCGTCGATGCCCGCCGCCGCCAGCGCGTCGATGGCGTAGAAGAGGATCGGCCTGTTGGCGAGGGGGATCAGCTGCTTCGCCGATGTGTACGTCAGCGGACGGAGCCGCGTGCCCCTGCCGCCGCTGAGGATGAGCCCCTTCATCGGCGCGTCACCGAAAGCTCGCGACGCCGGCGATCACGGCGTCGACCTGCTCGTCGCTGAGGTGCGGTCCGATCGGCAGGCTCAGAACCTGTTCATGCATCGTCTCCGCCACCGGCAGCGATCCCCGCGTCCAGCCGAGTCCCCGGTATGCCGGCTGCAGATGCGGCGGTACGGGGTAGTGCACCGCGGTCGCGATGCCCAGGTCGTGCAGATGCGCACGGAGCGCCTCGCGGCGCGCCGTTCGCACCACGAAGAGATGCCACGCGGGGGTCGCCCACGACGGCACCGTGGGGAGCGTCACCGGTGCAGCGATCAGCTCGACGAGGTATCGCTCTGCGATCTCGCGGCGGCGGCGATTCCAGCGCCCGAGTGCTGCGAGCTTCACGGTCAGCACGGCCGCCTGGATCTCGTCCAGCCGGCTGTTGACGCCCGGCGTCTCGTTGACGAACCTGCTCGACTCGCCGTAGTTGCGCAGCCGTCGCACGGTCTCCGCGAGCTCGGCGTCGTTGGTCGTCACCGCGCCGCCGTCGCCGAGTGCACCGAGGTTCTTGCTCGGATAGAAGCTCCACGCCGCCGCGTCACCGAGGGCGCCGGCGGGGCGCCCGCGAACCCATGCGCCGTGCGCCTGCGCCGCGTCCTCGAGCACCCGCAGGCCGTGCGCGCGCGCGACGTCGTTGATCGCGTCCATGTCGGCGGGCAGCCCGTACAGATGCACGGGGAGGATCACCCTGGTGCGGCCCGTCACCACCTCGCTGCAGGACTCCGCATCCAGGTTCATCGTGTGCGCGTCGGGCTCCACGGGCACCGGAACAGCGCCGGCCGCGGTGACCGCGAGCCACGTCGCGATGTATGTGTTCGACGCGACGATCACCTCGTCTCCGTCGCCGACGCCCATGGCGCGCAACGCCAGGTGCAGCGCGTCGAATCCGTTGCCGGTCCCGACACAGTCGGTCGTGTCGCAGAAGCGGGCCCACTCGCCTTCGAATCGCGCGACGCTCGCGCCGAGCACGTACCAGCCGGAGTCGACGGCCTCGCTCAGCGCCTGCAGCAGCTCGGCGCGGAGCTCGCGCGACGCGGCGCCGACGTCCAGGAACGGGACCTTAACCGCGGTGGCCGGAAGCACGCCGGAACTCCTCGTAATCGCGGTGGTAGTCGGCGGCGTCGTAGTACTCCGACGCCAGCACCAGGCAGACGGAACCCGACGAGAAGTTCTCGACCTCTCGCCAGATCATCGGTGGCAGGTAAAGGCCGTAGTACGAGCGGTTGAGAAAGAACGTCTTCTGTTTGCAGCCGTCGTCCACGACGACGTCGAAGCTGCCGCTCGCGGCGACGATGAGCTGCTCGAGGTTGATGTTGGCGTGGCCGGCACGCGACTCACCGCCGGGGACGTCGTAGAGGTAGAACACGCGCCGGATCTCGAACGGGATGTGCCGCGTCCCCTCGACGAACGTGAGATTGCCGCGCGCATCCGCGACCTTCGGAAGATCGACGAGACGGCATTCAGCGACCGACGCCATCACGGATTGCACTCCGCGCCCCCGTGGCGGGCACGGGCACCGTCGTCGCACCCGACACGCCGCTCCTGCCGCCGCTTCCTGCCGCAGGAGACGACTGCACCGGGGGCGGCGAGGAGCCCGGCGGACTCGCGGATGGCGACGGCGCCGGTGGGCACGTGGCGGCGCTCGCTGTCGCGAACGTCGACGTCACCGGGGCCGAGCGCGGTATCGGTGCGTTCGAGAGCAGCGACATGGCGATCAGCGCAGCGAACCCGCCGCCGCCGCGACGAAGCCATCGCCGCCGCGCCGGAGTGCCGCTCGTGGGGCCACCACCACCGCGCTTGACAAGGACGACGGCCGCGCCGGCCACGCCGGCGAACAGCAGGGCCGCCGTCCACGGAGCCGACGGCAGGTCCGCGGGTGGCGGGCATACGGTGTCTGCCGACACGTGGAGCGGCGGTGGCAACGACACGGCACACGCGACGAACGCAAGTGTTACGAGAGATGTCCACAGTGCGGTGTGCTTCTCCCCTGCTGCGTTCTGTCGAACCACGATCTGCCCCCCGCGGACGGCACCCCCAAGCCGGACTGCCGATTCAGCAGTCTACGAATTCGCCTTGCGGGGACTTGGTTATCCAGTGCTTAAGGAAGTCGCCCGAAGCCGCGCGCATGCGGCAGATGGCACGCGTTGTGCCAATCGTTAACTTGTTGTTCATCTTGGCGTCGCACGAGCGGTTGCGGCACTCTCGTCAGGCCCGTCAGAGTCCACACCGCGCCGTTGGAACGGCTTCACTCTGAGGAGCGGTCGTCACGTTGCAGGAAACTCGTGTGCTGGCCGGATCCCGACCGGCGCAAGCCTTGTCGCGGCTGCGCCTGCAACTGCCGATGGGGCCTCAGGGGGTGCGCCGCATGCACGCGACCATCCGCGATGCCATCGCGATGGCGGAACGCGCGCCGATCGTATTCGCGGAGACGAGCGAGCCACTCGTGTCGGTCGTGATGCCCGTCTACAACAACTGGCGGCTCACGCGCCGCGCGCTTGCATCACTGGCGACGAGCCACGACGCCGGCGTGCTCGAGGTCATCGTCGTCGACGACGCATCCACCGACGAGACGCGCTTCGCCGAGGCGGCGATCCCCGGCCTGCGCGTGATACGGATGACGAAGAACTCCGGCTTCACCCACGCCGCCAATCGCGGTGCGCAGGCCGCGCGAGGCAGGCACACGCTGTTTCTCAACAACGACACGCTCGTGCTCGCGGGCGCGATCAGGGCCCTGATCGCCGCGATGGGGGACGCCTCGATCGGTGCGGCAGGGGCACTGCTCCTCTACCCGAGCGGTTGGGTGCAGGAGGCGGGTGCGCTCGTGCGTCCCGACGGCACGTGCAACAAGGTCGGCTGGGGATGCAACCCCGCAGAGTCGACGTTCGGGTCACGGCGCGACCGCGATTACTGCTCAGCCGCCGCGTTGCTCGTGCGCACCTCGCTGCTGGCCACGATCGGATGGTTCGACGTCCGGTTCGCGCCGGGATATTACGAGGATGTCGACCTCTGCTTCTCGGTACGCGCTCGCGGCCTGCGCGTGGTGGTCGAGCCGGCGGCGAGTGTGGTGCATTGGGAGGGGATGACGCACGGCACCGAGTGGCGCCGCGGCATCCACCGGCAGCACACCAAGTCGCTGCAGGCGCGCAACCGGCTGCGGTTCGTCGCGAAGTGGAGCACCCAGCTGGCCGATCGCGAGGTGGTGGGCATCGCGCACACAGAGCAGGGATATGGCTCAGCGCTCCGACCCGCCTGAGGTGAGCGCAGCGCTGGACGAGCGCCTGTCGCGCGACGTCAGCCCTGACGAGCGCATGCCCGTCGACAACCTCGATGTGTACTTCGACGTCGGGCGCTCGGCGCTGCGGGCGATCCAGCTCGCACAGGAGCTGGCGTCGGTGTCCGGGTTCACCTCGATTCTCGACATGCCCTGCGGTCACGGACGCGTGGCGCGCTGGCTCCGCGCGGCGTATCCGGCAGCGCGGCTCACCGCCTGCGACCTGCTGACGGACGGCGTGGACTACTGTGCTCGGACGTTCGATGCGCGGCCCGTGCACTCGACGATGCAGCCCGATGCGTCGATGTTCGATGACACGTACGACCTCATCTTCGTCGGCTCCCTGCTCACCCACGTCGACGCGGACCGCTGGGATCGCTTCATCGACCTGTGGTGGGCGTTGCTGCGTCCCGGTGGGCTGCTGATCGTCACCACGCACGGAGATTACGTCGCCGAGCGGATGCGTGGCGGAGAGCTGTACGGCTATCCGCCACTGTCGATCGAGCGCCTCCTGCGCACGTACGCGCACGCGCGATTCGGTTTCCTCGAGGAGTCGCCGGGAAGCATCGACTACGGCATCACGGTGTCGAAGCCCGACTGGGTGCTGCACCGGCTGCTGCGCTGCGAGGGCGCGCGCGTCGTGCTCTACAGCGAGCGGCTCTGGGACCGGCACCAGGACGTCGCCGCCATCGCCAGGCCGGCGAACGCGCTGAGTACGCTCGCGCAGAACAACCAACGACGGCCGCGCTTCCGGCTCCTCGGCGGACGCGCGGCGGGCCACTGAGATGGCTCGCGTCACCATCGTCGCGCACGAGCAGGTGCGCACGCGCATGGCCGCGCCGGCAATTCGCTACGTCGAGATGGCACGCGCGCTCGCGGCGCGCGGCCACATGGTGACTCTGGCAGTGCACAACGATCCGGAGGTGGACCTCGGGCCCGTACGTCAGCTGCACGACGAGTCACAGGAGACCACAGCGGCGATGCAGCGCAGCGACATCGTGATCATCGGCGGCGGCCCGTACCCGGAAACCGCGGCGAACTGCCCGCCGCCGGATGTGGCGCGCGTCGCGGACATGACCTTTCCGCTTCTGCTCGAGGGGCTCGCGATGCACCGCGTCGATCCCGCCGGTTGGTCACAGCCGCGGCTCGATGCGTTCACCACGATGATGTCGAACCGGCTGCTGGCGGCTGACGTGATCCTGTGCGGCAGCGCGCAGCAGCGACACTTCTACCTGGGCTGGCTCGCCGCGCTCGGCCGTCTCAACGCCCAGCTCATCGATCGCGATGCCGCCGCGGATCAGCTGGTTCGGATCGTGCCGTTCGGGTGCCCGTCGACAGCACCCAGAAACACCGGACACGGCCCGCGTCGCACGATCAGGGGCATCGGCGCCGACGACTACCTGCTCATCTGGAGCGGCCACGTCACCGACTGGTACGACCCGGGCACCGTGGTGGAGGCCGTTATGGCCGCCGCGCACGACATCGAGCGGATTCGACTGGTGTTCATCGGTGCCGACGTGCGTGATGAGCGCCTCGGCCGCACCCCAACGGGCGCACGGCTCCGAACGGACGCCGAACGGCTCGACCCGCGCGGCGACCATATTTTCTTCTGGAACGACTGGGTGCCGTACGAGCAGCGCGCCGACTGGCTGCTGGAGTCAGACGCCGCAGTGATCGCGTCGCCGCGCACCCTGGAGGCGGACCTCGCCGTCCGCGCCCGCTTCCTCGACTATGTGTGGTGCGCCCTCCCGTTGATCACGACGGCCGGCGGCACGTTCGCCGACGCCGTGCAGCAGGCGGGCCTCGGCGTGGTGGTCGAACCCGGCGACGTCCGCAGCATGACGCAGGCGATCACCCACCTCGCCAGCGGTGGCGTGCGGCAGCGAATGCGCGAGCGGCTCGACAGTCTCCGACCGGAGCACGAGTGGGATCAGGCGTTGCGCCCGCTGTTCGACTTCTGTGAATCACCTGCGCTCGCTCCCGATCGAGGCGAGTGGATGCCTGATCCGACGCATGAGCCGCCAAAGCGGCGGGTGTCGCCCGCGCAGGTGATCGTGAGACGGGTTGCCTCGCGGCTTCGCGATGCGGCCGGGCGCGTGGCATGAGCCGGCGAACCGTCACCTTCATCACCCACGAGGCGACACGCACCGGCGCCCCGCGAGTGCTGCTGTCCCTGATGCAGTGGCTGCGCGCCAACTCCGATCTCCTCATGCAGACACTCGCCGTGAACCCGGGCCCGCTGCTCCCCGAGTTCGCGAGCCTCGGTCGCGTCGTCGAGATGGAGGGCGACTGGAGTCACCTCCTCTTCTTGCAGCGGGGCATGCGGCTGGCACGTCAGATGACAGTCGGCCGCCTCGACCGGCCGTTCGACGCGCTGGTGCACCGCGCCGCGGCACAGGGGCTGTGGCTGGCCAACGCCCGCAACCTGCAGCGGCTGGGTGAGTGCGACCTCATCTACGCCAACTCGGTGCAGAGCGGGTGGGGCGTGCGGTCGATCAACAGCCGGGCGCCGCTGCTTTCCCACCTGCACGAGCTCGAGGACGCGCTGCTCGACCCGTATGAAGCCCCGAACGTTCGAACCATGTGCGGAGCTCGAGCGCGGCAGATCATCGTTCCCGCTGTTGCCGTCCGCGATCTGCTCGTCACGCGCATGGGAATCGAGGCCTCGCGCGTGAACGTGCTGTATCCCTTCATCACGGTGCCTGACAAGCCCGTCAATCGCGAGACAAGGGCTGCGGTTCGCCGTGCGCTGGAGATCCCCGAAGAAGCGGTGGTGGTGGGCATGAGCGGTGCGTTCATTCTGCGAAAGTCCCCCGACCGCTTCATCGACATCGCCGCCCGGGTGGTGCGTCACGCGCGTGGCGCACCTGTGTACTTCGTGTGGATCGGCGGTGACGCCAAGCTGGAGTACGGCCGCTACATGGTCACCGATGTCCGCCGCCTCGGGCTGACCGAACGCTTCCGACACGTCACCGAGCGGATCGATCCGAGCCCGTACCTCGGCGCGCTCGACATCTTCCTGCTCTCGAGCCGGTCTGACCCGTTCCCGCTCGTGTGCCTCGAGGCGGCGGTGCACGCGGAAGCGCCCATCGTCTGCTTCGATCAGGCCGGCGGTATGCCGGAGCTGGTCGGCCACGACTGCGGGATCGTGGTCCCGTACCTGGACACGGTCGCCGGGGCGGACGCCGTGCTCCGGCTCGTCGATGATGCCGCTGAGCGGCGCCGACTGGGCGCGAACGCAGCGGAACGGGTCCGCAGCAATCACAACGTGACGCGATCCGCGCCCGCCATCGCCGCCATGATGGCTCAGGTCATCGAGCGCGCGGCGGCCGCGCGCCTGCAGGCGTCAGCGGGTCGGTCGTACGCGTCGATCCAGCCTGCGCCGGCTGTGAACGGCGCCGCTCCGCCGGCGGGACTGCAGTCCGATGAGGAACGTCGCGAACCGCACGGCGCGGGTGCGCTGGTACACGCGAAGTAATCCTCGAGCTCCTGCCACACAGCAGCATTGATGGCACTCGAGACAACGGCGCGAAGTCTGTCGCGTCCCGCGGGACTGCGAATCGCCGGGTGGCTGGCTGCGCACCGAGCGGGCCTGGTTGTCCTGGGCTTCGCCGTCGCGGCCACGGCGATCAACGCGGTCTGGCTGGTGCAGGACCGCCACGGCGGCGCCGTGGGTATCGACGAGGCCGGCTATCTCGCGCTCGCGGTGAGCGATCACGTCCAACTCATCCACAACGGCCCGCTCACACTTGCCCACTTCGTTCTGCAGCAGCCGGTGCAGCCACCGCTGGTGACGGTGTTGAGCTCGTTGGTATTCCTTGTCACGGGCGGACCGAGTGTCCTCGGTGCCTTCGCCGTGCAGCTGGGCGCGTACGCGATCACGATCGTCCTTTCATTCGCGATTGCCCGCCGGCTCGCGGGCACGCTGCCCGGCATCGTGACCGCGATCGTGGTTGCCTCCACTCCGATCGCCTTGGACTACACCCACGAGTACTTGTTCGCAATCCCCTCATCTGCCGCTTTCACCGCTGCGGTGTGGGCCGCCCTGAACTCCAACGGCCTCACGCGTCTTCGCTGGTCACTCCTGTGGGGCATCGCGCTCGGCGCGATGGTGCTGAGCCGGTCTCTGACATTGGCGTTCATTCCGGCTTTTGCGTTCCTCGCTCTCGTGCAAATACTGCAATCCGCAGACCGACGTCGCGCGCTCGCAGGCCTGGGATCCGGCACCGCCGCGGCCGCATTCGTCGCCGCTCCCTGGTACGTGTCGCAGGGGGGTTCGGTGGTCCGGTACCTGACGACGTACGGCTACGGCACGACGAGCTATCTCTACGGTGCCCGGACGTCGCCGCTGTCCCTCGCGTCGCTGAGCAATTTCGTCGAGGTGAACATCAACGAGTACCTCTGGCTCCCCCTGACGATCGTCCTGCTCATCGGAGGCATCGCCATAGTCGCGCGAGCCGTCACCGCGCTGTCCCATCGGCGCTTCCGCGAGCTCCTGGCGTCGCCCTGGTTCTATGTGGGGTTTGTCGTTGTCGAGGGCTTGGTCGCGCTCGAGTCCACACGAAACTCGGGGTTGGGGTTCGTCGCACCGGTCGTGCCGTGCCTGGTCGCGCTGGGGGTGTCCGGGCTGCTGCATCAGCTCTCGGGGCGCGTGGCAGTCGCAGTTGCCGCGGCCGTGATCATCGTGGCCGCGGCGCCACCGTGGCTCGGGAAGATGCCGCTGCACGAGCCGACTGCCGCGCCCGTGACCGTTGATGTTCCTGGCCTTGGACCGGTGTCCGTTTTCGACACGCTCACAGCGTTCGACCTGGCCGCCGCAGGTGAGATCGACCACCGGGATCCGAAGGGCTCGGGCTGGTCCACGGCCGCACGCGTCCTCGTGGCCGACGTCGACAAGCTGGCAGCGCCCACCAGCCAGGCCTTCCGTGTGATCTTCGCGTTCAACAATCAGCTCCTCAACGTGAACACGTTTCGCCTGGACCAGCTCCTCGCGACCGGGGTGGGTGTGGATGTGAACCTGCTTGCGGCCCCGGCAGCTCGGTCAACCGGCAGCTACGGTGCGCAGCTCCACAACCTCGCCGGAGAGGGAGAGGCGTTCGTCCTCATCCGAGACAGCGCGCACGGCGACTTCCAGCCGCCGCCCGACCCGAGTGCGGTGGCGGCGGCTGCGCACAGGATCGGTTTTGCAAAACGGGATTCGTTGCGACTCCCTGACGGCTCGCGAGTCGATGTGTGGCAGCGCTGACCACGATGCATCGCAATTGCGGATCCGGTCTCAGCCGCTGCTCGAGAGACCAGCCCGACTACCGCCTCAGACGGCGCCGTTCCGGGATCCGGGCTGCAGCCGTTTGAGGAACGTGGCAGCACGCACCGCACGGCTGCGCCGATACACGCCGAGCAGCTCTTCGTCGCCCTTGATGCGCTCGCGCAGCGCGACGATGACGTCGTCGCGCGCCTGGATCTCCGCGGCCTCCTCGGCGAGACTCGCTTCGAGCTCGGCACGACGCGCTTCGAGCTCTGCGATGCGCGCCTCCAGATCGACGATGGCACGCGCCTGCAGCGTCACGATCGGCTCGTCAGGCGGTACTTGCGATGGCACGTCCTGTCACCCCGTGGTGTGCTTCGAGATATGCACGGGACCAGCGCTCGTCGGGCTCGAGGTGCGCGCCCTCGGCCCACTCGTTCCACGCGTTGATGAAGATGAGGTTCTCACTCGGCGAGTACGGCGTGAAGCGCTTGATCGTCGCGGCCAGCCAGGCCGCGTACTGCTCCGGCGATGAGCCAACGAACACGGTGCCCGCGTTGCCGCGCCGCGGCGTGTTGTCCCATCCCGTCATGACACACGGGTAGCGTTTGAACGGCACGTCGGCGTATCTGCCGGCGAGCTCCATCGCCACGGGATACGAGAGGAGGATGGCCGTGCGGTCGCCCTGCTGGATGCGGCCGGCGTCGGTCAGCTCGCGGTCGGCAAGACGCAGTCGCGGCCCCATCCGCTTCCAGTTCGGCCAGAACTCCACCGCGGCGTCGAACCCGAGCGGCGCTGGGTCACCGCGGTCGAACGACTCCACACGGCAGAGGTACAGGCCGTCGAAGCCAAGGCGCTGCGCCTCGTCACGCCAGTTGTCGGTGGTGCGACGCGAATCCGGCATCGCGCTCGCGTGGTACACGAGAAAGAGTGGCCTGCCGTCGACCCGGATATAACGCGGATCGCGGAACGCCTCGGCGAGCCAGCGCAGATGCGCGCGGTCGTCGTCGTCGCCGTACTGCTGGGCGACGAGCACAGTGGTGGGGTCGTGGGCGTTCCACGAGCTCGTCCAGTTCTCGTTCGCCCAGCAGAGGCAGAACGGAAGCGACGGACTCCCGCTCGCGAGCACCGCGTTGAACGGCCGTTCCAGAAGCCGCCGGCCGTTGAACCAGTAGTGGTAGTAGACGAATCCGTCGATGCCGTGGGCACGGGCCAGGTCCGCCTGCTTCTCGCGCGTTTGGGCATCGCGGAGGTCGTAGTAACCGAGCTCGGCCGCGGGCGCATGCGGCTGGTGGTGACCGGTGAACAGCGGATTCCCCTTGCGCACGTTGGTCCATTCCGTGAACCCCTCGCCCCACCACTGGTCGTTCTCCGGGATCGGGTGGAACTGCGGCAGGTAGAAGGCCAGGTAACGCAGGTCGGAATTCACGACGGCGCGACAGCCTACGCCATGCATCGGTGACGGCACGTCGACATCGGCAGCTGGTTATGCGCCGGTTATGCCGCGGTTATCAAGGGCGCACGCCGGCTCAGCGGTACCCGAAGTGCGCCAGCTCGTCGCCCAGCGTCCGCTCGATGCGCCCGGATTCGGCGGCGCTGAGGTCGCGCCGCCACCGCCCCACGGACCCGGCGCCACCGTCCGACGTCATGTGCTGCGTGTAGCGTTCGCGGTCGGCCTCCACGCGTGAGGCGTCCATCGAGATGGAGAGCAGGCCGCCGAGATGGGCTGCGACGCCGGCCAGGTCGGCAACCATGTCCTCATACCGGATCAGGATGGTTCGAGCGCCCGCGATGGGGATGCGCATGACCTCTATTCGGCGCTTCCAGTTCTCGACCTGCGTTTCGAGGTATTCGCTTGCGGATTGATCGGCCCGGCGTCCGAATCCCAGATACGCTCGGGCGCTGTTGAAGGCCTGGATGGATGCGAACACGTCGCGCGGGTCGCGCACGAGGTCGATGACGACCGCGTCGAGTCCGGCATCCACCAGACCCTGCATGTCGAGGGGTACCTTCTCGGCGTAGTACCGGAGGCCCTGCCCGCCGCGGGCGCGC
>JAFALX010000033.1 GCA_019234035.1 Candidatus Dormiibacterota bacterium
TCGCCGGGATTCTTGCCGGTCAGCTGACCGCGCAGCCCGTTGAGGTCGACGATCGGCTGGCTGAAGCCGGTGGCCGAGCAGCTGAGGATCACCGTTCCGTCGACGTCCGCCTGCGTCACCTGGCATGTGCCGGGTTTGAAGCTGTCCGTGCCGAGCTGATCGCCCTGCGACACCTGCGCCCTGATGTCGGCGAGCATGTCGTTCTTCGGGTCCTGGGGGTTGTACACGACGGCCTTGGCGTTCGCGGTGATGGTGATCGCCGTCGCCGCGAACTGCGAGTCCGCGCTCGGCAGCTGCGGCTTGACGTCGAACGTCAGGCTCTTGCCGCCGTTGTTGGGATCGACCGCGAACGACCGTCCCGACGCCTGGCTCTGCAGCTGGCCGTTGACCTGTGACGTCAGCGTGTTCTCGACCTGCTGCACCTGGTTCTGCCAGTTGGCGACGTCGGACGCGCTCGCCGTGGTCTCCTGCCGCTGGTCGGCACCGCCCGTCGTGGCCGCCGGGTTGCCCACGCTGAAGTAGTCGTGCTCGGTGTCCGACTTGTCGAAACACTCCGGCTGGTAGTTGCCGAACGCGTTGTTGCTGGGATTGTTCGCGGGGTTGCACGGATCCTTCGGCCACGACGTCAGCGTTCCGGGCGCCACGTTGCCCTTGGCCTCGGGCAGCTGGTCCTGCACGGGCACGGCGTTGTTGGCCGGGACCGAGCCGCACGCGGGCTGCCCCGACGCCGGGTAGCACAGGGTCACGTCCTGCGTCGCCTTGAACACGATCGAGCCGTCGGCGTTCTGGAACTGCGTGCCCTGGGGGATCTGTCCGAGCACACCGTTCGGCGACGTGTTGCCGCTGAACTGCACCGCGACCGAGCCCGAAGCCGCAGTCGCAGGAAGGGTTTTCTGGCCTGTTGGCGACGCGTTGAAGTTGCCCGTGCCCGTTGCGCTCAGCACCTGAGTGAGGATGTGATCGCCGGACTTCGCCTGGCTCGGATCGGTCGATCCCTGGATTGTCGGGTTGACCGACAACGGCGCCCCGGCGAGGGTCACCGTGATCGTCGCCGACGGGCTGAGGATGAAGAACAGCAGCAGCCCGATCAACGCGGCGGCGCCCCCGGCCACGTACAGCTTCTTGCGCTGGCGGTGGAAGAAGCTCGCCGGCGGTGGCGTGGCTCGTGACGTCAGCGGCGGCCGTCGCAGCGGCGGGGCCGGCGGCGCCGGTGCGTCCGCTCGTGGTGGAGCGAACGGTGTCGCCAGGGGCGACTGCGCCGGGCCGGCTGCAGGGGGAGCCGCGGGCGGCCCGGTCGCGGTGGCTGCCGCAACGAGCGCGGCCATCTCGCCGGTGGGACCGATCGGCGCCGCGCCCCCGTTTCCCACCACGGGGGGCGGAGGCTTGGCGACGAACGCTTCTATGCCGCGCTCGTAGGCCGGTACCGACGAGTACACGCGGAAGCCGTTGGCCCTCGCCATCTCCTGCACGCGGGGATCGCTGCTGACGATTGCGGTGCGCCGTCCTGTGCGCTTGCTGAACTGGCTCAGCAGCCGCGCGTTGAGCGGGGTCCGCAGCGCGGTGCTGTCGCTGGGCAGCACGAGGCCGACGTCCGGATCGGATGCGGAGCGCACGAGGTTGATGAGATCCGCGATCTCGTCGTTCGGCGCGGCGAGCAGAGTCTGTGCCATGTCCTGCGGCTGGTCCTACACCTTCATCGTCTTGAGGACACGGCGCATCAGCCCGCCGAGCGGGTCGGTCGCCTCCTGCTCCAGCGACACGGCGTGGCGCGCCAGCGCCATCGGGGTCACGTCCTGCGGCCCGATCAACAGGCCGGTGGTGTCGAACACGCCCTGCACGTCCTCGGGCCCTAGCACCTGCACGGTCGGCGTGTGCGTGAACGGCATGAACTCCATCCACTTCACCGCGAGGAGCTGCTCGGTCACCTCCGGCAGCGCCGCGCCGCCACCGGCGAGGTAGATGCCCGCCGGCAGCTGGTCCTCGCCCGCCACCTCCTCGAGCGTCAGCAGGACGCCCTGTGCCAGCACCTCTGCAGTCGGAGTGAGCGAGCGATGCACCATCACGCTCTGCTCACCCGCGAGCCTGCGCTCGGTGTGTGCGACCTTGAAGCGCTCCGCCTCGTCGAGCGGCATCGCCAGATCGGTGGCGAGCCGCTTGGTGAACGAACGGCCGCCGAGCGCGAACATGCGCGTCGACTCGATCCCACCGTTGCGCACAACCGCGACGTCGGTGGTGCCGCCGCCGACGTCGACGAACACCGCACCCATATCCTGGACCTCCTCGGTGGTGCAGGCGCGCGCCAGCGCATACGGCTCCGCAATCGTCGCGACGAGCTCGAGGTCGAGCTCCTGCGCAACCGTCTGCAGGGCGCCGATGTGGTGCAGCGGCGCGAAGGTGTTGAAGACGGTGAGCTCGAGGACGCGCCCCTGGAAGTCGACGGGATTGCTCACCGGGTAGCCGTCGATGCGGACGCTGGTGATGGTGCTGTGCACCAGCTTGACGTTTACCTCGGGAACGCCGAGCTCGTGCGACATCTGGCGCACCGCCTCCTTGAGCGCGCGGCGCTGCACCGCCTGCAGAGCGGTGGCGAGGTCGGCCTGCGTGATCCTCGACTGCGGCTGCGCCCTCGGCATCGTCAGCGTCGTGCTGAAGCCGCGCACCTGCTCGCCGGCGATGCCCATGACGGCCTGCCCGGGCACGACCTCGCACATGTCCTCGGCCTCGGTGAGCGCCTTGTCGCAGTTGTT
>JAFALX010000130.1 GCA_019234035.1 Candidatus Dormiibacterota bacterium
TGCTCGAGGTCGGAGGGGACGTTCGGGTTGTCGCGGCTGAAGTGCACGTTGTCGAAGACGAGGTTGATGACGTGGCTGACCGGGCCGCTCGGACCCGACAGCTCGCACGACGTGGGGCGCTCCGAGTGTGCCGCGCTCGCTGCAAACGGACTGGCGACACCCAGCGCGGTTCCCGCCGTGGTCGCGACAGCGGCGGCGACCAAACCGACGACCAGACGCGGCCGCCTATGCATCTGTGCCCGTGCACCCTCTGCTGCCATCCCACACCTCCTGTACGGATGAGCGATCCCGACCCTGACGGGACCCCTACCCCTCTGCCGGGGCTCCACGATGCTATGGAGGCGCTCCTTAACCTCTGGCGAGCATCCAGTTGTGAAGCGGTAATGACCTCGTGCAATGTGGATTACCGCGTCCTACCACATGTTGTGCCTCGGGCTGTCCTGGCACACCATATGGTGCGTCCCGGACGCCGGGCGTCCCCGGCCGTCTGGTAGACTTCCGTAATGGAGCTGGAGTTGGGCCGGTCGAAGAGAGCGAGGCGGGCGTACGGCTTCGACGAGGTGGCGCTGGTGCCCGGCAGCGTCACGATCAATCCCGACGAGATCGACGTCACCTTCTCGCTGAACGGCACCCGGCTGCCCATTCCTTTTATTGCTGCGGCGATGGACGGGGTCGTGAACACGCCGTTCGCGATCGAGATGGGGCGTCTCGGTGGGCTCGCCGTGCTGAACCTCGACGGCGTCCAGACGCGGTACGAAGAGCCCGAGGCTGTGCTGCAGGAGATCGCCGAGTCGCCGCCCGAACACGTCAACACGCTGCTGCAGCGGCTGTACACGGCACCGGTGCAGGACGGCCTGATCGGGCAGCGCATCGAGGAGATCAAGAAGGCCGGAGCGCCCTGCGCGGTGTCGACGACGCCCGCACACGCCGAGCGGCGCGCGCCGATCGTGCAGGAGGCCGGCGCCGACGTGTTCGTCGTGCAGGGCACGGTGCTCACCGCCCGTCATCGCAGCAGCTCGTACCGCCACCTCTCGTTTCATGAGTTGACCTCGTCGCTCGACATCCCGGTGATCGCCGTCAACTGCGTCGACTACGCGACGGCGCTGGAGCTGATGGACACCGGCATCAAGGGTCTGCTGGTCGGCGTCGGGCCCGGCGCCGCCTGCACCACGCGTGCCGTGCTCGGCGTGGGCGTGCCGCAGGTGACTGCGACCAGCGACTGCGCGGCGGCGCGCGACGACCACCACCGGCGCAGCGGCGAACGCGTCGCGATCATCACCGACGGCGGCATGCGCCTCGGTGGCGATGTGGCCAAGGCCTTCGCCAGCGGCGCCGACGCGGTCATGATCGGCTCGATCTTCGCCGGCGCCCGCGAGGCGGCGGGCCGCGGCAACCACTGGGGCATGGCCACGCCGGACCCCAACCTGCCGCGGGGCACGCGCATCCGCACGGGGGTCAAGGGCTCGCTGCAGGAGATCCTCTTCGGCCCCGCCCACGTCGACGACGGCAGCATGAACCTCGTCGGCGCGCTGAAGAGCGCGATGGGGGTGTGCGGCGCGAACACGATCCGCGAGTTCCAGGACACCGAGATGGTGGTGGCGCCGTCGATCAAGACCGAGGGCAAGACCGAACAGCGGGCCCAGCACGTGGGCATGGGCGCGTGAGCGTCGCAGTCAAGAACCAGAACGAGACTCCGACGCGCTCGCCTGTGGCCCAGGACACGGTCCTGGTGCTCGACTTCGGTTCGCAGTACAGCCAGCTCATCGCGCGACGGGTCCGTGAGGCGAAGGTGTACTGCGAGCTGGTGCCGGGTTCGATCGATGTCGAGGAGATCCGCCGGCGGAATCCTCGCGGCCTGATCTTCAGCGGTGGTCCTGCATCGGTCTACGACGACCGGGCGCCACATCCGGATCCGCGCGTGTACGCGCTCGGAATCCCCATCCTCGGGATCTGCTACGGCATGCAGCTGCTCGCGCACGACCTCGGCGGCGACGTCGCCCCGGCCAGCCGCCGCGAGTACGGGCACGCGGCGCTCACCGTCGACAGCCCGGCCGGGCTGTTCACCAAGCTGCCGCGCGAGCTCGACGTGTGGATGTCGCACGCGGACGTCATCACCCGCCCGCCCGAGGGGTTCCAGTCCATCGCACACTCGATCAACTCGCCCTGTGCGGCCTTCGCCGGACCCGGCGGCCGCTTCGGCATCCAGTTTCATCCAGAGGTGGCACATACCCCGCTGGGGCGCGACATCCTGCGCAACTTCCTGTTCGAGGTCTGCGGGTGCGCCGGCACGTGGGAGCCGCAGTCGTTCATCGACATGGCGGTTGCGGACGTGCGGGCGAGGGTGGGACGCGGCAAGGTGATCTGCGCGCTGAGCGGCGGCGTCGATTCGGCCGTTGCGGCGACGCTGGTGCACCAGGCGATCGGCGATCAGCTGACGTGCGTCTTCGTCGACAACGGGCTGCTGCGCCGGCAGGAGGCCGACCGCGTCATCGAGGTCATGTCGCGGCAGCGGCACATCACGCTGCGGCGCGTCGACGCCAGCGATCGCTTCCTCGCCGCGCTCGCGGGCGTGACCGATCCCGAGGAGAAGCGGCGTCGCATCGGCGCCACGTTCATCCGGGTCTTCGAGGAGATCGCGCGTGAGCTCGGTGACATCGACTTCCTCGCGCAGGGCACGCTGTACCCGGACGTGATCGAGTCGACGTCGCACGACACCACCAACGCGCAGACCATCAAGACGCACCACAACGTCGGCGGGCTGCCACCGGACCTGAGGTTCACGCTCATCGAGCCGCTTCGCTACCTGTTCAAGGACGAGGTTCGGCAGGTCGGCCTGGCGCTCGGCCTCCCCGAGGACATGGTGTGGCGTCAGCCGTTTCCCGGACCCGGGCTTGCGATCCGCATCCTCGGCGAGGTGACGCGCGAGCGTCTGGACACGCTGCGCGCCGCCGACTGGATCGTCATCGACGAGATCAAGCGCAGCGGGCTGTACCGCAGCGTGTGGCAGTCGTTCGCGATCCTCACGCCGCTGTCGTCGGTTGGCGTGATGGGCGACGGACGCACGTATGCAAACGTGGTCGCGGTGCGCATCGTGCAGAGCGACGACGGCATGACCGCGGATTGGGCGCGCGTGCCGTACGACGTGCTAGCGGCGATGAGCAGCAGAATCGTCAATGAGGTGCCCGGCGTCAACCGCGTCGTGTACGACATCTCGAGCAAGCCGCCGTCGACGATTGAGTGGGAATGACCCATGCGGGGGTCTGTGTCATGCGGATGTGGCACGTACCGAAGGACGCGACACGCGGTCGAGGCCGCCAGTGCCCACGCACCGCTCGTCGTAAAGGGGGCGCCTCGCCGCTCAGCACTCGCCGGCACCTCCGCTCCGCGCCAATCGGCACGTGCCACATCCGCGGCGCCACGTCCTCCCCATGAGAATTCTCATAGTCGGCGGCGGTGGTCGAGAGCATGCACTCGCGTGGTGGTGCCGGCGCGGTCGTGGCGATGTCGAGATCATCGTGGCGCCGGGTAACGCGGGGACTTCCGAGATCGCGGAGAACGTCGCCGTCGACGCCACCGACGCGGTTGCGATCGCGCGGCTCGCGGTGGAGCGTCAGGTCGACCTGGTCGTGATCGGCCCTGATGCCGCCGCCGCCGCAGGGGTGGCCGATGCGTGCATCAGCAATGGGATCGCGGTCTTCGGCCCCACCGCGGTCGCGGCGCGCATCGAGTCGTCGAAGACGTTCGCCAAGCGGCTCATGGACGACGCCGGCATCGCGACAGCGCGCTGGATGGCGGGCGGTGGCGCGGACCTGCCACGCATGCGCGGCTTCGTCGAGGAGCTGCGCGGCCGGTGCGTCGTGAAAGCCGACGGCCTCGCGCTCGGCAAGGGTGTGACGATGTGCTCGTCCACGGACGAAGCCGCGGGTGCGCTCGCCGAGTGCTTCGAGACCGGACGTTTCGGTGACGCGGGCCGCGTCGTCGTGATCGAGGAACGGCTCACCGGTGACGAGCTCAGCGTGTTCGGCATCAGCGACGGAACCCGAGTGCGCGTGCTGCCCCCGGCGCGCGACCACAAGCGCGCCGGCGACGGTGACACCGGCCCCAACACGGGCGGCATGGGCGCCGTCTCCCCAGCGCCAGGCGTTGGTGACGATGTTGTCGATAACGTTGCAGCGTCGGTGCTTCAGCCCTGTGTCGATGCACTGCGCGAACGCGGCACGCCGTTTGTCGGCTGCCTCTACGCCGGCCTCATGCTGACCGCGGACGGGATCCGCGTGCTCGAGTTCAATGCTCGCTTCGGCGACCCCGAGGCACAGGTCGTGCTCCCGCTTGCCGAGGAGAGCGGGCTCGAGCTGCTCCACGCCGCGGCAACCGGCGGCATCGCTCCGGGACGCGTGCGCGCCGCCGGCGCATGGGCGGCGGGAATCGTCGCAGCGGCATCGGGTTACCCCGGCTCGCCGCGCACCGGTGATGCGATCTCCGGCCTCCGCGACGTCGACAGTGATGTCCTCGTCTTTCACGCGGGCACGAGGCGAGATGGCGACGGAACCCTGCGCACGTCCGGCGGCCGAGTGCTGTGTGTGGTGGCAACCGCGCCCACGTTGGACGCGGCGCGTGTGACCGCGTACGAGAACCTCGATCGCGTGCACTTCGACGGCATGCAGTTTCGCCACGACATCGGTGGCGCGCCCATCGCGACGACATCGCACGCACGCTCGTCCTGAGTCCGGCCTGCCGGCGGCGGTCTCGCGCTCCAGTGCCGGAGTCGGCGTGTGACACCGGTGTGAGACCCTGCGCCGCGTGAAGCTGGGTGGAGTGCGATGACAACAATCGGAATCAGCGTCGGCATCGTCGTCGGCAGCGACTCGGACCTGCCGGTGATGGGCAAGACCGGTGAGGTCCTCGACACGTATGGCATCGGCTGGGAGATCGGCGTCATGTCGGCGCACCGTTCGTCCGAGCTGGTTCGCGAGTACGCCCTGGCCGCGGCCGACCGCGGGCTCCGGGTCCTCGTCGCCGGAGCGGGCGCCGCTGCGGCGCTGCCCGGCGTGCTGGCGTCGATGACCACGCTTCCGGTCATCGGCGTGCCCCTTGCGGCGACGCCGCTTGCCGGATTCGATTCCCTCCTCAGCATCGTCCAGATGCCGCCGGGTATCCCCGTCGCCACGGTCGCCGTGGGCGACATGGGCGCGCGCAACGCGGGGCATCTGGCGGCCGAGATCATCGGCCTGTCCAACGAGGCGGTGGCGGCGGCGGTGGTCCGGGAGCGCGCCAGGATGCGCGACAAGGCGCAGCCGCCCGAGGGTTTCGTGGTCGGCGGCATCGCGCCGGCCGGAAGCTAAATCCGGCGCGGATAGACTTCCCGGCCATGCCCCGGCTCGAACTGGTGGAGACGTCGCTTCGCCATGGGCAGCAGGCGCTGCTCGTCAGCCGTCTCCGCCAGCGCCACGCGGTCGCCGTCGCCGAACCACTGGATCACTGCGGGTTCGCAGCGCTCGACGTGTTCGGCGGCTCCACCTTCGAGGCATCGCTCCGATTCCTCGCAGAGGATCCGTTCGAGCGGCTGCGCGCGCTCCGGGCCGCAGCCCCGATCACGCCGCTCGTGGGGCTCTTGGCCGGTCAGGCACTGGTCGGCCACCGCCACCAGCCGGACGACGTGGTCGACGCCTTC
>JAFALX010000166.1 GCA_019234035.1 Candidatus Dormiibacterota bacterium
CGTCGACCGGCCACTGCGCCTCACCGTGCAGGGCGACCTGGCGCAGGCGATCGAGCTTGGCGAGCTGCTGCTCCACTTCCAGCCGATCGTCGAGATCTGGTCCGGGAACCTGAGCGGAGTGGAGGCGCTCGTCCGCTGGCAGCATCCGACGCTCGGCATGCTCGCTCCCGACCGGTTCATCCCGGCCCTCGAGGAGAGCGGGCTGATCCAGCAGCTGAGCGTCTGGGTGGTGCGCAACGCCATCGAGGCGCTGCGGTGCTGCCGTGAGGCGGGGCTCGATCTGGTGATGGCGGCCAACGTGTCGGCGCGGTGCCTCGTCGACGGCCGAATCCCGGAGCTGGTGCGCGAGGAGCTGGCGGCCCGGCAGATTCCCCCGGACCGGCTCCGCCTGGAGCTGACCGAGACCGCGGCGGTCACCGACCTGAGCGAGGCCGCGCTCGCCGAGCTGCGCGCCATCGGCGTGCGGTTCGCCATCGACGACTTCGGGACCGGCCACTCTTCGCTCACCCGCCTGCGCCACCTCCCGGTGGCGGAGGTGAAGGTCGACCGCTCGTTCGTCGCCGGCCTCGGCGCGCGCGCCGAGGACGAGGCCATCGTGCGCAGCACGATCAACCTCGCGCACAGCCTCGGCGTCGAGGTTGTCGCCGAGGGCGTGGAGACCGCGGAGGTAATGGAGCGGCTCGCCGACATGGGCTGTGACCTGGCGCAGGGCTACCTCATCGCCCGGCCCATGCCGCTGCCGGACGTGTTCAGCTGGGACAGCGCTCGGCGGCGCACCCACTTGGCGCCGCTGCGCGAGGCGTCCTAACTACCGCGCGAAGCCGAGGATGCGCCGCTGGCGTTTCGCAGCGGGCGCGGGTGCCGCGGCGGCAGCCACCCCGGCCGGAGCCTGTGGGCTGTTGTGGGCGATGAGGCCGGCAAGCTGCTTGATCGCCGCGGAGACGGTGCTGTCCGGGGCGGTCGTGGTCACGGGCGCGCCGCGGCTCACCGCGGCGCCGACCACCGCGGGATCGAAGGGGATCTCGAGCGCGATCTTCGAGCCAAGGAAGCTCTCGGCCTGCGTCCGCGCCAGCGAGTTCTCTGTGCGCGCATCGCGGTTGTTGGCCACCAGCATCACCTTGTCGTCCGGCACCTTGAGCACGCCGAGCACGCTCATCACGAGCCGGGTGTTCTTGACCCCGGTGACGCTGTAGTCGGTGAGCAGCACGATGCGCTCGGAGCTCTCCACGGCCTCGAGCGTCACCTCGCTGAGCTGCGTATTGGTGTCGGCGACGACGATCTCGTGGCTGCGTCGCAGCTCGTCGAGCAGCACGCGCAGGTGTTGGGTGGTCACGTAGTCGGCGAGCTCGGGGCTGGCGGGCGCGGGGAGCACGTGCAGTCCGGTTGCGGTGCTGCTCAGCACGTCCGCCACCACGTCGGCGTCGGCCACGGCGTTGTGTGCGGCAAGGTCCGCAATGGTGCGCGGCTGCGTCACGTCGAGCAGGGCGGCGACATCGCCGAACTGCAGCGAGAGGTCGACGAGCGCAACCCGGCTCTCCCCGCGCTGCGCGAGTGCGGTCGCGAGGCTGGTGGCGACGACGGACTTGCCGATGCCGCCCTTGCCCGCGAGCACGGTGACGAGGATTCCCTGCGGTCCGTGGTCACCACCGCCCCGGCCGTTGCCATTCCCCGTCGCGGCCTGCGTGGTGGCGGCGCCACTCTTGCGCTTGCGTTCCTGGAAGTCGTGCACGCGCTGGATCGCCGACACCAGCTCGTCGCCTGAGAACGGCTTCTGCAGCACCTCGCGCGCGCCGGCCAGCATCGCGCGGCGCATGAGGTCGTTCTCGCTTTCGAGCGCGGTCAGGATCACACCGGTGCCGGGCGCAAACTGCGCGAGCATCTCGGTGACCTGCAGGCCGTCGAGCCCGGGGAGCGCGGAGTCGACCACGGCGACATCGGGACGGACCCGCAGGCTCTCCTGCACCGCCTCCTCGCCGCCACCGACCAGCGCGCACACGCCCACTGCCGTTTCGGCGTCGAGACGGCGCTTCAGATTCTCGCGAATGCGCTCGCTGGAGTCGCCGATCAGCACCTTGATCATGAGTTCATCCTCAGCCAGCGACGGCTCAACGCGAAACGCCGCAACGCAAGTGCATGCGGCCGATCGGATCCCTCGACGGGGGCCGGAGCATCCGGCCTGGACACCGCCGGGACGAGGTAGCGGACGATATCGATCAGCTCGCGGCTCAGCGGCGAGCGCGGGTGATTGAGAACCATGGGCCGTCCGGTGTCGACTGCGTCGTCGACGTGCGGGTCGTACGAGAGCTGTGTGAGCATGCGGAACCGCAGCACCTCCTCGATCTCCGTGCGCGCCACGGACATGCGGGGCCGCATCTGATTGAGGATCAACAGGATGCGGCCGCTGTCGACGCCGAGTGTGCGCAGCAGGCGCAGCGTCGAACGCGCGCTCTTCACCGTGGTCACGTTGAACGTGGTGACCAGCAGCAGCGCGTCCGCAGACTGGATGGTGTCGAGCACCACCGCGTCGAGATGCGCGGGCGTGTCGACCACGATGTGGTCGTACCTCGTGCGCAGCTCCTGGAGGATCGAGCGCACGGTCGTGCGCGAGATGCTCTCGGCCTTGTCCGGCGTGTTGGGTGCCAGGAGCACGCGCACGCCACCGGGGCCGGTCGCCAGCACGCGATGCAACGATTCCTGGTCCACCGTCGCGGTGATGAACTCTTCCATCGTGTCGGGATGCGCGTCGATGTGCAGCATCACACCGGCGTCACCATGTTGCAGGTCGAGGTCGAGGAGCGCCACCTTCGAATTGGTCTCCACGGCAAGCGCAACCGCGAGGTTGCTCGCCAGCACCGACTTGCCGACACCGCCCTTGCCGGAGTGCACGACGAACACCTCGCCGCGCACCTGACCCGGTGTGCGTGGTTGCCGCGGCACGACCTCGTGAATCGGGTCGGGCGCGGCGACCGGCGGCGGTGCCGGCGGAGCTGCGTCGGGCGGGGCATCCACCGCATCGATGTGCGGCGCGGGTGGCGCCGCCGGCGCGGCAGCCGCAGCGGGTGCGACAGCCGATCCCCGCGTCGCGGCGATTGCATCGAGCTCCGCAACCGATCGCTCCGCGGCGGTCGCACCCGGCTCGACAACGGTGTCGTGCGGCGCGGCGGCGCGACGGATCGCCGCCACGAGCTCCGGTGCGCTGATGCTCTGCGCAACTCTGGTCACGCCGTTGTCGGGTGACGACCCGTTGCCATTGGACAGCATCGACAGAATGCGCGCGTCGGGCGCTACCTCGTGCAGCTGTGCGGCCAGCTCGTGCGCGTCCGCGCCCGCAATCCCCGGCCCCAGCAGCACGACGTCGGGCTGCCGTGTGCGGGCCTCATCGACCACCTCGGTGGGCTCACGCGCGATGCCGCACACCTGCACCATGTCCGAGAAGTCCGCCAGCTTCTCCAGATGTTCAACGATGTGCGCGATCTGGTCGGCGATGAGCACCTGTGTCACAGGCACGGCGCCCTGCCCGTCTCGCATGAGCGAAATCGTATGCCCGGCACCGGCAAATCCACCGCGCTGTCACGGTGCTGTGGGGGAGTAGACACACGACTGCAAAGAAATAGGGAGCCGTCCTTCCGGACGGCTCCCTTATGACGCTCGATATGGAGGGTGAACGGCTACTGGGCCAGGCCGTTCGAGATGTTGGAGAACACGTTGTTCACCTGGTGGCCGACCACCTGCAGGATGACGATGACGACGATGGCGATGAGCACGAGGATGAGTGCGTACTCGACCATACCCTGGCCTTCCTCGTCCTTGCCCTTACGGAGCTTCGAAGCCATGAGCTCGCGAAGCCGGATGTACAGGTCGTTTAACATGAAGCGTTTCACCTCCTTTGGTTTCTGTCTCCGTTGGACACGGCTTCTACCGCTCTCGTCCGGGTAGTCTGCACTATGCGGCCGGCATTCGACGGCAGCATGGTCGGCGTGCCAAGGATCGGTAACGAGGATTCACATACGCTAGACGACCGATGCGAGAACCACGTACCAGTGGTCGCCCGATGACAGAGCCGATACGGCCCGATTGCCAA
Organism: Candidatus Dormiibacterota bacterium; assembly: GCA_019234035.1. Lineage (GTDB taxonomy): Bacteria > Chloroflexota > Dormibacteria > Aeolococcales > Aeolococcaceae > JAFALX01. The sequence goes on from JAFALX010000166.1 coordinate 4,082, forward strand.
AGGGGTTTCGCCGCCTAGACTCAGCGCCATGGCCGAGGGTGCATGGCTTGGTCCGGTCCCCCTGGGCATCGCCGAAAAGCCCGCAGCGAAGACGCTGCGTGACCACGTCGATGATGTTCGATTTCTCGTGTTCGGACGCTCGCTGCCGGCGGTGCTGTTCGGCGTCATGGGCTACCGCGTGTTGCTCATTCTCATCGGGCAGACGCACGATGCGTTCGCGCACGCCAGCGCGGCCGCGGTGCTCGGCGTTGTGCCGACGGCGCTGTACCTGGTGTTCTGCGCGATCCCGGTCGGCGTCTATCTGACCCGGTCGCGCCCGCGTGCGCGCGACGGCCGGATCGCCGCCCGCGCGGCCGCGTTGATCGGCACGACGATGCTGCTGTTCGTGGGCATCCTCGGCGGCCCGGCGCTCTTCACCTCGCCGGCGGCGCTGCAGGTGGCGGCGACCCTGCTCAGCGTCATCGCCTTCGCCGTCGGCGTCTGCGGCCTGCTCGCGCTGCGCCGCAACCTCAGCCTCATGCCCGAGGCGCGCCGCCTCGTGACGAGCGGGCCGTATCGCTTCGTGCGCCATCCCCTGTATGCGGCCGAGATCCTCGCGGCCGCCGCCATGGTGCTCGCCCATCCGGCCCTCTGGGCGGCCGTGAGCCTGGCGCCGTTCGTCGCCGTGCAGCTGACGCGGGCGACCTTCGAGGAACGACTCCTGCGTGACACCTTCAACGACTACGCCGCGAACGCGCAACGCACACGACGGCTCCTCCCCGCAATCTGGTGAACGGACGATGGTGATGGAAGCGATGCCCGACCGGGAGCACGAGCTCGTGCTCCCGGGTACCGACGAGGCGGCCCGCCTGCACGCCGCGCTGCGCGAGGAGGGGACACGGCCCTGCACCGAGGGCGGGTGCGCTGCGACCACCGGCATCGTGTGCGCGTACGTCGACCGCCGCCGGCATCGCTGCCCGACGGCGTGGTGCCCGGCGCACCGCCTCGTGCTCGGCGAGCGCGTGTACTGCCGGCGCCACGCGGGCGTGGTCAGCGCCATCGGCGTGTCCGACCCGATCCCGACGACGACGTTCCCGGACCTCGAGAATCGCGCCCCGTCGCTGGCCGCCTGGGTGGCCCGCGCCATCGACGGCGACGTGTGGGGCATCCTGCTCGAGGAGCTCGGGAACGAGGCCGGCGGCCAGCTGCTGGCCGACCCCGTCAGCCTCTCCTTCCAGGGTTTCGAGCGGCGCCGTGCTTGGGAGCGCGCCTGGAAGCTCGTCACGCGCACCGGCGTGGCGCGGCGCGTCAGTGTCATGGTCGAGGAGGCCGACGACGCGACGGTCCTGCTGAAGGTGGGGAGCGACGTCGTCGACCGGGCGGTGCCACCGTGGATCGAGCACCGCCGCAACCACCAGCGCGTCAGCGACGAGGACGACGCCCGCGAGCGTCAGGCGTTCAACGCCCGTCTTGTGGCGGCCATCCGCGAGGCGATGCTCAAGGAGCGGAACCGTGAGGAGGGCGAGGACCTGCGCTGGTGAGACCGCGCGTCCTGGTCGTCGACGACGACCCCCGCCTGCTGCAGATCATCGAGATGTATCTGCGCCTGGAGGGGTATGAGGTGACCACCGCGGAGACTGGTGAGGATGCGCTGCTGCGACTGACGCAGCAGCCTGTCGCGCTCGTGATCCTCGACATCATGATGCCGGGCATGGATGGGGTGGAAGCGTGCCGCCGGATCCGCGCCGACCCCGCCACCAGCGCGATTCCCATCGTGATGTGCTCCGCCCTGTCCGCCGACGAGGATGTGCGGCGGGCCCGCGACGCCGGGGCGTCTCACATGATCTGCAAGCCGTTCAACCTCGTCGGCCTGGGCGCGGTCGTGCGCTCGTTCCTGGGCGCTGTGGAACCCGCAGCAGCAGAGGTGTAGTCAGCCCCAGCGCTGGTGAGTGTCAACCGCACATCGACCACGAACGAGTTTGCCCTAGAACGCGCTCCTAGGCGGGTTCGGACGCCAGCGCAACGTCCGCCTCCGCGGTGGTGGCCACGGCGGGGCTGAGCCGGCGCGGACGCACCGCCATGGCGATGAAGCCGGCGGCCACGATCACGGCGATGGGCAGGATGAGCGTGGGACGCATCGCGTCGACGAAGCCGTTGGCGAAGACGCTGTGGGCCAGGGCCGTCACACGCGCGGCGACGTCGGGCGGGGTGCCGGGCGGCAGGCTGAAGTTGCCGCCGGTCTGACCCGCGCCGATCTCGAACCCGCCGGAGGCCGCGTTGCTGAACGCCGAGATGAAGCGCTGCTGGAACTGGGGCGGCAGCTGCGAGGCGGCGGCCACCGCCTGATCGTGCAGCGTGATGGCGAGCCGGTTCTGCAGCAGCGCGCCCACGGACGCGCTGGCGATGACGGCGCCCAGCTCCTGGATCGTGTTCAGAACACCTGAAGCGACGCCGGCGAGCGCGGGCGTCAGGTCGCGCGTGGCGATGTTGTAGACGGGGCCCCAGATGAAGCCCATGCCGACTCCGCCGAGCACGAGGCCCGGGGCCAGTGCCCAGCGGCTGCCCGACGCGGTCACCACCCACGCGATCCACGCCGACCCGGCGGCGAGCAGGAAGATCCCCGGCACGAGGAGGTACTTCGGGTCCGCCTTGGCGCCCGCGCCGTTCGCCACCCCTGACGCGAAGAACATCGCTCCGGGCTGCACGGCGATGACGAGCCCTGCGGCGACCGCACTCAGCCCCAGCACCGACTGCAGGTAGATGGTCAGCGGCAGGTAGATCCCGACGATGGCGAAGCCCATGGCGCAGAGCACGAACGTCATCAGCGTGAAGTTGCGATCGCGGAACACCGCGAAGGTGAGCAGCGGTTCGTGCTGTTGCCGGCGCGCCTGGTTGACGACGAAGATGACGAGGAACGCCGCGCCCACGCCCAGGATCAGCGGGATGCTGAGGACCCCGTTGATCGTGCCCCAGTTGTAGCGCTGGCCCTCGATCAGCCCGAACACGAGACAGAACAGCGCGACGGAGATCAGCGCGACGCCGACGAAGTCGAGGCGGTGGCTGCGGCCCGGACGGATGTCGGGCACGAGCCGGAAGGTGGCGAACAGCACAGCCGCACCGACGGGCAGGTTGATGTAGAAGATCCATTGCCAGCCGAAGCTCGTGACGAGCCAGCCGCCGAGCGTCGGCCCGACCACCACCGCAACGCCGGCGATGATGCCGTACACGGCAAAAACAGGCGCGCGCTTCTCGACGGGAAACAGCGTCAGCAGGATGGGAAGGCTCTGCGGCGCCAGCATCGCTGCGCCGACTCCCTGCAGCGCGCGGCCGGCGATGAGCATCTCCGGCGTCGTCGAGAGGCCGCTGAACAGCGACGCCGCCGTGAACAGCACGAGCCCGAGCATGAACATCGTGCGCGGCCCGATGATGTCGCCGATTCTCCCGCACGTGATCAGCAGCACCGCGTAGGTGAGGCTGTACGCGTTGAGCATCCACAGCACCTGGTCGAGCGTCGCGTGGACGCCGTCGACGATGCTCGGGATGGCGACGTTGACGATCGTGAGATCGAGCAGCGTCATGAACAGCCCCAGCGAGAGCACCAGCAGCACGGCCCACGGATGCGTCGCGCGCCGTCCGGTGAGAGCACCTGCAGCCATCGTCACCCAACCTCCTCTTCCGTTCCCGAAACCACTTCCAGCGCTGATATCGGTGTATCGACGCACCCGCCCCAGCGGCGCCGCAGCTCGTCCTGATCCCAGGTGAGGCGGCCGCTGCGCAGATCGGCGATGAGCGAGCGCACGTGCTCGAGCTCGGCGTGGCGCAGCGCGCACGCGTACTCCTCCTCGAGGAAGAACAACCGCGGCAGCTGCGTCTCCATGCCCTTGCGTGCGGCCTCCAAGGCGGCGATCGCCATCTCCAGGCGGACTGCACGCTTCTCGAGCTGCGAGAGCACGTCCGGCGGCGTCAGGGACGGCAGAAAGGTGAGCGCCGCCAGGAACTGGGGGAGGTCCTTCTGCAGCGCGGAGAGCATCTCGCGCAGCCACTCCTCGAGTTCGTCGCGGCCGTTGTCGGTGATGCAATACACGGTTCGCTCGGGGAAGCGCCCCTCGCGGCTGCGCTCGGACTGCTCGACCATGCCGCTGCGCTCGAGCTGCTCGATGGTCCGGTACAGCGAGCCGGGCTTCAGATCGATGTGCTCGTCCTTGGCACGGTGCCGGATCAGACGGCGCATCTCGTACGGATGCATCGGACGCTCGTTGAGCAGGCTGAGGATCGTCAGCGCCCACGGGCTGCGGGCGAACACCGGGCTCATGCCGGCGATAGTAGCCCCGCAACTAGTTGCAATGCGACTAGGGGCGCCGCAGCTAGGGAAGCCGCCGGCTCAGAAGCCGGGAATCGCCTCGAGCTGGGTCCCCTCGACCAGATGGCTGCTGAGGTTGGTCGGCAGCACCGGGCCGAACACGGTGCGCGCCGTGGGAGCGGCACGCAGCACCTGGCCCGACAGCACGGCAGAGCTGATGTCCGCCGCCGTCGCTCCCCGTCCCGGGGGCAGGTTGTTGCCGGCACTCGACGGCACCGCTGCCACAGCGAGCGCGACGAGGAACAGCACGAGGGCCTGGGAGATGCCCACGATGGCGCCGGCGATCGTGCCGGTGAGCCGGTCGAAGGCGAAGTACACGAACTTCTGGATCTTCTCGTCGAACGCCCAGCCGAGCCCTTCGAAGATGAGCTCCACGAAGGCGATCACGCCGACGAACATCCACGCGTTCGCGTACAGGCTGTGCGGCGCAAACGTCGAGGCCAGCCCGTTTCCGATGTTGGTCGCGGCGAGGACGCCCACGTAGAGGCCGGCAAAGGCCACCACGCGGCGCAGGAAGCCGACCTTCCAGCCGAGATACACATTGACCGCGATCAGCAGCAGGAGCAGCAGATCGGCGCTGAACT
>JAFALX010000190.1 GCA_019234035.1 Candidatus Dormiibacterota bacterium
TCATCTTCTCGTCGTTCCTGTCGGCGACGAACACCGACTGGTCCAACGGTCCGAGCATCGGCACCACCGTGACGTGGCCGGCGGCGCCCGGCGAGATCACCGCGAACGGCAACCCCGGGATGGTCACCTCGTGCCAGTCGACCCCGGGCTGCATCGCCTACATCGGCATCAGCGCGCGCAGCTCGGCGCAGGCGGCGAGTCTGACGCAGGTGTCGCTGCAGAACAAGGCCGGGCAATTCGTGACGGCCAACCCGACCACGATGGCCTCGGCGGTCAACGCGGTCGCCTCGCAGATTCCGACCAACCTGGCGCAGACGCTGATCTACACCGACGGTGCGCAGTCCTACCCGATCGTCAACTACGAGTACCTGGTGGTGAACACCCAGCAGACCGACGCGAACAAGTCGCTCGCGATCCGCACCTTCCTGGCGTGGGCCATCGACACCAACGGTGGCGCGACCTCCGCCAACCTCGCGAAGAACAACTTCATCGCGTTGCCGGATTCCGTGATCAACAAGGTGAAGGCGGGCATCGCGGCCATCAAGCCGTAGTCGTCGCAGGGGGCGGATCTCCAACATCACATGGCACTGACTCGAGTGAGGGTCGGCGGCAAACCTGCCGCCGGCCCTCGGCCACGCCGCGTGTCCACAGCGAGCGAGCTGACGACCGGGGACAGGATCCTGCGCGCGGTCTCCGCCGTCGCCGGTTTCCTGCCGGGCGGCATCGTGGGGTTCTTCGCGGTCGTGATGATCCTGACGGCGATCCCCGCGATCGCCTTCAGCGGTCTCAACTTCTTCACCGGCACGACGTTCACGCTGGGGAACCTCTACGCGGTCACCACGATCACGCACAACGGGGTGACCGCCCCGCACGGCGCGGCGTACGGCGCCCTGACGTTCATCGTCGGCACCTTCGCGACGTCGATCTTCGCGCTCGTGCTGGCGATCCCGGTGAGCGTCGGCGGCGTTCTGATGCTCACCGAGTGGGTGCCGCGCCGGCTGCAGAACACCCTGGCGGTCTTCCTCGAGCTGCTCGCCGGAATCCCGAGCGTGGTCTTCGGTCTTTGGGGCATCGTCGTCTTCGGGCCGATCATGGCGCAACACGTGTATCCGGCTCTGACGAGCATCGGCAATGTCATACCGTGGTTCAAGGGACCGGTGGGGGCCGGCGAAGGCCTGCTCACCGCCTCGCTCGTGCTCGGCATCATGGTCATCCCGATCATCGCGTCGACCACGCGCGAGCTGCTGCGCGGCGTGCCGGTTCTGGCCAAGGAAGGCGCAATCGCACTCGGCATGACGCGCTACGAGACCACCCGCGTCGTGACACTCCCGTACATACGCACCGGGATCCTCGCCGCCTCGCTCCTCGGCTGGGGGCGGGCACTGGGAGAGACGATCGCGGTGCTCATCGTCAGCGGCAACGCGCTCAACGTCCTCCCGCACAACATCTACTCGCCGACGAGCACCATCGCCTCGACGATCGCGGCACTCCTCGACGCCGCGTTGACCGACTTCACGGGCTCCGCCGTCCATGCCCTTGCGTACCTCGGCCTCCTCCTCCTCGTCATCAGCCTCCTGACCAACTTCGCCGGCCGTCTAGTGATAAAGCGCGTCTCGACCGGCGCACTCCCGGTGGGCCGTGGCATCTAGACAGACCTTCCGTCAGCTGCGCGCGTCGCTGTTCTGGATCTTCTGCGGCGTCGCGCTGCTCATCATCATCATCCCCTCGATCGACATCATCGTCAGCATCCTCAAGGCGGCGATCCCCGTCATCAAGCCGGACATCTTCACCAAGACCACGGCGCAGGGCGGGCTGCAGAACGCGATCCTCGGCACGGTGTACCTGGGCGTCGGCGTCCTGCTCACGGCGGGAACACTCGGTGTGCTCGGTGGTCTCTACATCGCCGAGTTCGCGCCGGCGCGGCTCGCGTCCGTGCTGCGCTTCTTCTCGGAGGTCCTCTCAGGCGTGCCCTCGATCGTCATCGGCTACATCGGGTACGTGACCCTGGTGGCAAAGGGGGGGCTGGGTTGGCACTACTCGCTCCTCGGCGGCGTGCTCGCACTCGGCGCGCTGATCCTGCCGTACATCGTCAAGACGACGGAGGTCGCATTCTCCGGCGTGCCGCGCACGCTGCGCGAGGGTGCCACCGCCCTCGGGATGTCGCGCGTCCAAACCATTCGCAAGGTGCTGCTGCCGCCGGCGCTGCCGGGCATCATCTCGGGACTGATCATCGCGCTCGCCATCTCCACCGGCGAAACGGCGCCGCTGCTGTTCACCGCGGGGTTCAGCGACCTCAACCCCAGCGCCTCGCTGATCAACAGCCCGGTGGGCTATCTGACCGGCGTGACGTACAACGACCTGCAGCTGCCGGGCGGCAACTACCAGGCGCTGGCCAACGCTGCCGCCGGAGTGACCATCGTCATCATCCTGCTGCTGATCTTCGGTGGCCGGCTGGTCACGGCACGCTCGCGACGGCTCGTCGCCCGGATGGATCTGTAGAGCTCGCTGTCAGGCGGGCAGCAGGCCGGCGCGCGCCCAGATACGGCGCGCCGGGCCCGCAATCAATCCGATGTCAGTGAAGAATGCCGTGAGCTTCGACGCCGACCAGCGCAGTGTCTCGTTGCGGTGCCGGCTGCGCCGCGCCACCTCCTGCGCCTCGCGCACGTTCAGTCCGACCGCCGCGTAGCAGCTCGGCCGCACCAGCGCGTCGGTTACGACGACACCGGAGATCGCGACGATGGTGCGCGCGCGCAGCAGCTGCGCCCGGTTCATGCGGCTCACGCGGCGCTCCAGCTCCTCACGAGCGAACTTCACGTGCCGGGCCTCCTCGGTGACGTGAAGCTGCGACACGGCGCGGATCAGCGGCTGGATGCTCTGGTCGACCATCGCCTCGCGCTGGATCATGTCCAGGATCTCCTCGGCGATGAGGATGTCGGCGAAGCCCTCGAC
>JAFALX010000295.1 GCA_019234035.1 Candidatus Dormiibacterota bacterium
CCGTGTCGAACCACAGCCGCCGGCAGAGGCGCTGTACCTCGGGCATGTGCGCATAGAAGGGCAGGCCGCCGCCCAGGTGGGCACAGACGAGGTCGAGCTCGGGATGTCCTTCGGCGAACGATGCGATCTTGTCGGGGGTCGCCGAGCCCTTCCCCGCGTAGGCGTGGCCGACGGGCTCGCTGCAATGCAGGTTCCACGGCAGCGACAGCTCGGCGCTCAGCGCGGCGAGCTCGATGACACTGGAGTCGTCGAGCTCGAAATGCTGCGCGTCGCAGTTGAGCTCGCCGATGCCGCGAAGCCCGAGCTCGGCGCAGCGCCGCACCTCCGCCGCTGCACCCGGATGCGCCGGGTTCACGATTCCGAACGCCGTGATGCGATCCGGATGCGCGTGCTGTGCGGCCGCCGCCGCGTCGTTCACCTGCACGCACAACCGCTGATCCTGGAACGGCCAGCCCAGGCAGATGGCGCGGCCGATGCCGTCGTCGTCCATCATCGCCAGGAGGTCATCGACCGTCGCAATGTCGCGATCGCCGCCGTGGCAGGTGCGGAACCACGGATCGGCGGCGGCGACGGCATCGCGCCGGGCGCGCAGTGACTCGGGCAGCACGTGCACGTGCGAGTCGATGATCATCCGAGCCAGCGACCTCCGGCAAAGACCCAGATACCCGCACACATCAGCGCGCCACTCGCGGTGAGCAGCACAGCGCGCGCGGCTCGCGAACGCGCGGTGGCGTCCGCCACGACGAGCACCGCCGGGAACAGCGCGAGAAAGTAGCGCGGCTCGGAGCGCCAGAAGCTCAACGACGCGGTCATCAGCCACGCGATGCTGCAATAGATGGCGAACGAGCGCGGCACCCGTGTCGACGCCCACATTGCCAGGCATGCGACGAGCCCGAGCAGACCGAACGCGATCTCGCGCGCGAAGATCGAGCGATCCTCACCGTTGAGAGCTGTGACCATCGAGCTCCACGTCGAGGCGAACCCATCCCACGGCGGCGCGAACGAGTGCGCAAACGACGGCGTGCTCTGCGCGTCGAAGAACGCCAGCGCGTCGCCCGTGTGCACGCCCATGTAGGCACAGTACAGGACCACCGGGAGAGGAATGATCAACAGGAGGAACACGCCGCTCACGCGGCGTGGCCCGCGCTGCCGCCCGATCTCGAACGCCAGCGCCGGAAGCAGCGCGAGGCCGGTGAGCCGCAACGCCGCAGCCGCAGCGGCCGCGACGACCGCCGGACCGAACCGTCCCTGACGCCCGTGGTAGAGCGCTGCCGCCGCCGCGGCCATGAACGGCGCCTCGGTGAACGGCGCGATGAAGAACACGGCGGTGGGGAGCACTGCGATCATCCACACGCTGAACACGGCGGAGCCGCGGTCGCGCTCGGCGAGCACGAGCCGGTACACGTACCAGAGGCCGATGGCCTCACCGGCGAACGTCACGACGAACGCGGCGAGCACCTCGTCGCGAACCACGAACGATGCGCCGCGGATCAGCAGCGGAAACCCGGGCAGAAATGCGTCGAGGTACTCGGTGCGAACATCGAGCGTCGCCGGATACCCGTGCGCCGCAATCTGGAGATACGAGATCGCGTCCCAGTTGACCAGCGTCTGCCGGATCCCTGCAAAGAGCGGGCCGCCGCTGAGCTGCACGTAGACCGTCGCGGCGGCGAGGCCAAACCACAAAAGCCGCGTCGTGACGGCAGCGGAGAGCCCGGGCGCGGCCACGCGTCGCACGTGCACGTCAGCGCCCCATTGTCAGAACGCTATGCGACGCCACGCACGTCGTACACCACGATGTGCGACGTGTGTGCGACGACCGGCAGCCCCTGGCTCGCCCACCACGAGAAGCCGACGGTCTGCGTGACGGCGCCTGGTGCGTTGACGCGGTCGTCGATCTCGACGTAGCTCACGTGGTATTGACGCAGCAGCGTGTAGACGCCGCAGTCGGTCGCCGCCGCCGCGCATCCCTGGTACATCGCCTGCACGTCCGCCTGGCGGGTGCCGAACACGGTGCCGTAGCTCCACAGCCAGCCGTAGTACCCGAGCACCGACGTGCGCCCGGCGACGGTGAGCAGCGGGTCGTTGGGAACGCCGAACGTGAGGAACACGGCGCGCGGCGGGGTCGAGGAGATGATCGTTTCCGCGAGCGCGAGCTCCTCCTTGTCGGCGATGACGAACGGGCCGCCGACCTGATCGGCGGGCGGCGTCCACGGCCCGAAGCGCAGCATGACGACCGACCCGGTGAGGACGATGCTCACCAGCAGCAGCGACGCCGCGACCGTGCGCCACAGGTGCGGCCACGACGCGGTGAGCAGCGCGCCGGCCACGAGGCCGGCGACGAGATACCAGTAGACGAGCAGCTTCGTGTTGTCCCAGTCCCAGCTCTGGAACACGACGACGTTGCAGAGGGCGAAGACGACCATCGCCGCGATGAAGAGGCCGAACAGCGGCCGCGGCACCACGCCCACGATGCGCTGCGCAACAGCACCGGTGCGGCCCGGTACGAGCGTCGCGAATCCGGCGATGACGAGCACCGCGCACAGCGGCACCACCAGCCCCAGGTTCGCCGCCCAGAAACCCCACCAGACTGGATTGACCAGCTGCCGCACGGCCTGCCCGGTGGCGACGAGCGTGTTCACCGGCGTGATGTCGAGACGGTCCGGTGACGCGGCGAGCCATCCAGGCTCGAGCCATGGGTACTGGTTGCCGGTGGCAGCGGATCCGTGGCCCGTCATCGCCACCTGCACCAGTCGCGGCAGCGCGATGACGAGTGCGATGACGAGGAGTGCGGTCCACTCCCGCCGCACGTTCATCCCCGCAACGATCACCAGGATGATTGCGAGCGCGATCAGCGTCTGGATGTGCACGATCGGCAGCAGGCCGGCGAGCAATCCCGCGAGCACGAACGGCGACCACGACCGCGTCTCGCTGCGCAGACCCGCGTAGACGAGCACGAGCACGGCGACCGCGGCGGCGAACCCGTAGACGATGGTGCGCTGCGGCAGCCACCACGCGAGCAGCGGTGTGTACCACTCGAGGCCGGCGATGGTCCCCGTCGCGCCGTCCGAGGGAAGGCCGTCGTACGCGCGCGGCTGCGCCATCACTGTGCCGGGCAGCTCGTGCAATGTGCCGCCGATGATCCCGACACCCTGCGCCGGGTGCGAGAGGATGTACGAGAACGAGCACTGCGCTGCGGGGAAGCCGTGTGCTGCGCATGCGTCGGGAAAGAGCGTGAGGAAGCCGATGCCGCCGCCGAGGAAGACGATGAGCGCCGCGGCGACTCCGCCGCCGAGGCCCACGCCCAGGCGGCGCGCCAGACCCACGACGAGCGCGCCGCCGACGAACACGAGCACGCCGGACGGCACCGCCAGCGCAGCCGGCACCGACGCGCCGATGGCGATCAGCGACGCGGACTGGAAATCGGCGAGGAACGGATACAGGAGTGGGGTGCCGCTGAACAGCGGGTTGACGGGCGGCAGGTTCGCCGCCACCGCGAAGCTCGCCGCCGTCGTCAGGTGCTGCGACCAGTCCGCCCACACCGTCGCGTAGCCCGACTGCAGCGCGCCATCACCCAGCGAGAGCGTGCGCGCGAAGATCAGCGTGACGATCGCGGCGCCGGCGAGGCCGATGCCCAGAGCGAGCCACGCCGTTCGGGGATGCTCCGCCCAGAACGCGCGGGCGGCGCGTATCGACTCGAGCCACGGCCGCAGCGGGTTTCTGCCGAACACGACTGGAACGAGGCCGGCGGCGGCCACGAGCACCGGTCCGCAGAGCACGTTCCAGTCGTGCAGCCCTGTCAGCAGCGCCAGGCCGTACGTCGCGGCGCCGCCGACCAGCATTCCGGCGACCACCGCGATCAGCACGCGCTCCACCAGCGTGAGCGGCGCGGTCACCCAGCTGACGAGCACCACCCCCGCCGCCAGCGTCACCGCGGCGGCGACAGCGAGCTCGAACGCCGTCACCAGGTGTCGACCCAGACCCGCATCTGATGGTCAGCGTTGCTGAGCGGTGCGGCGGTCCACACCGGGTAGAAGAACACGAACGCGGCGAGCACGACGGCAACGCCCGCATAGGCGAGCGGCGCCAGCGAGACGGTGAAGCGGCGGGTGGGGAACGTGATGCGGCGCAGCGCGGTGAGCGCGTACGCCAGTGCCAGCACCGTGAAGATCAGCATCCCCAGCGCGTGGTAGAAGAACAGCACGCGGTCCTCGTTGCCCGGCACCCACATCATCCAGGCGGCGACGTAGCCGAGCACGATGAACGCCGGCACGAACGTGCGCGACACCACGGCACTCAGCGCGGCCGCGCCGGCGAACAGGATCATCCCGGCGAAGCCCACGTCGAACAGCGGCCCCGGCGACACCGCCGCGATCTCGTACTGCGACGACGGCTGCTGGTTGAACTTCGCGATGAACTGCGCGGCCGTGTACGAGGTGTGGAAATCCGTCGGCGCGTGCCAGCGCTGCGCGGCTGCGAACGTGACCAGCATGACCACGAATGAGCCCAGGCCGAGCCCGGCCACGCACACGCGCCACAGGTTGGGCCCGCGCGTCATCTGCCACACGCAGAACAGCAGCGCGAGGATGCCGAGCCACCACACCGCCGGATTGCCCATGTCCGTGATCGACGACACCGCCGAGGTCGGCGGCGTGCCGGCGTCGTAGTAGAAGAGGACGGGGTGCTCCATGACCGGCCACGTGTACCAGCGCGACGAGTACGGGTGGCTGTGGCACTCCTTCGAGTGATATTGGAGTGACGCCTTGTTGATCTCGTACACGTTGTAGATGGCCTGCCCGGGGTTGGGCAGCGTCAGGCTCCCCGAGTGGATCACGGGCGGCGTGATCGTGATCGGCTTGCCCACGAGCCCCGAGCTCGCCGGGTCGCAGGCCGTGAAGAAGTACACGTCGGGATGCGTGATCGTCAGGTAGCGCGAGTACGTGGCGGTGAACACGCAGCCCATCACCACCAGCGCGGCCACGTAGTGCAGCGGCCCGAGCCCGCCCGCCGCGCGCCGCCACAGCAGCGTCTCGGCGCTGCGCGGCCCCGCGATGCGCCGCAGCCAGGGCACGAGCATCAGCAGCTGCGGGACGAGCAGCCGCAGGACGATGAGCGCGCCCGCCACCACCAGCGGCGCCAGCATCGTGAGCTTGGCGCCGAAGGCGAGGCCGCCGGCCGCGGCCGCCACGTAGAGCGTTCGCCGCCACTGCCGTCGTGTGCGCGCCTGCCAGTGCAGGAGGAACACGTAGTAGAAGAGCGCCACGAAGAAGATCGCGATGATGTCGATGACGCCGGTGCGCGCTTCGACGAAGGCGAGGCCGTCGAACGACATCAGGAGGCCGGCGGCGACGGCGAAGAAGCGGTCGCGCCGCAGGCGGCGCGCGATCAGGTAGACGACCCCGACGAGCAGGCTGCCGAAGAACACCGTGCTGGCCCGCCAGGTCCAGGTGTCGAACCCCCACCAGGCGATGGGCGGCGTCATGAGGATCTTGGCCAGGGGAGGCTCGGGGTCGAAGTACGACTCGGCGGGCTGTGCCAGGTCCTTGGAGGCGTCGACGGGGAAGTAGATCTCGTCGAAGACGTACCCGCAGCGAGTCACGTCCTTGTAGCCCGGGCCGATCGGGACGGCGGTGCACTCGGCGGCGTTGTAGGGGTGGCCGACGCCGTCGGCGCCGACGCCACCCGTTCCGCTCAGAAAGTCGGGAAAGATCGGGCTGGCGAAGCGGAGCGCGAACGAGAGCAGGACGAGCACGACGACCGCGATCACGTCAAAACGGTCGAGGTCGAGAAAGGCGCGCAGCCCCGTGCGCACCAGCGGTTCTTTGGACTCGTCGGTGCGCGGCAGTGGCGCTGCGCGCGCCTCGGGGCCTCCGGCCGGCGCTCTTAACATCTATTTACAAAGATTCATGCTGCCTTTACTGCAATCCGTTGGGGCACTGATTACAGTGGAACTCGCTTGGACCGTTTCCAGGCACCAACTCTGAAACTCATTCCCTTCCTGAAAGGCCGGGGGGCTTGCTCCCCGGTCTTTTCCTTTAAGGGACATTGGCGTTCGTCCGGACCCGCTGCACCGCTTCGAGCCAGCGTTCGTACGCGTCGCCAGGGCGGCGTCCGGGCTCTCGAGGCTCGAACCGGCGCCCTGCTGCCCACGTCCGTTCGATTGAATCAATCCCGTCAATCAAGCCTGAGCCCAGCGCGGCCAGCATGGCCGCGCCCACCGCGGTGGCCTCGACGGATGCGGAACGCGTCACGGGAATGCCGAGCACGTCCGCCTGGAACTGGCAGAGCTCGTCGAGCCTGCTGGCACCGCCGTCGACGCGCAGCTCGGTGAAGCGCACGCCGGAGCCGCGCTCCATCGCCTCCACGACGTCGCGGGTGCGGTAGGCCATCGACTCGACCACCGCGCGCACGAGGTGGGCGCGGCTCGCGGCGGCCGTCAGCCCGACGAAGGCGCCTCGCGCACCGGGATCCCACCAGGGGGCCCCGAGCCCGGTGAGCGCGGGCACGAAGTGGCAGCCGGCGGTGTCGCTGACGGAGGCGAACAGCTCGCCCGCCTCGGCCGGTGCGGAGAGCAGCCCGATCTCGACGAGCCAGCGCAGCGCGGCGCCGGTGACGAAGATGCTGCCCTCGAGCGCGAAGGTGTCCCCTCCGCCGAGCCGCCAGGCGACGGTGCCGAGCAGCCCGGCCGCCGGCGGGGGCGGCTCGGTGCCCGCGTTCACCAGAACGAACGACCCCGTGCCGTACGTGTTCTTGGCCGTGCCGCGCGCCAGGCACGCCTGGCCGAGCAGCGCCGCCTGCTGGTCACCGGCGATGCCGCTCACCGGGAGCGCCAATCCCAGGAAGTCGTCGGGCGACGTCGTCCCCACGCGGCCGGCGCTCGGGCAC
>JAFALX010000021.1 GCA_019234035.1 Candidatus Dormiibacterota bacterium
CGCCGACCGGCGTGTGCGTGGTGAACACGGTGCGCTCGTGCGCCTCGCTGAACGCGCGCTGGCGGTCCTCGCCGGCGGCGAGGCGGCGCCGGGCCAGCTCGAGCGGCGCGAGCGCGCCGTGGCCCTCGTTGAGGTGCACCACCGCCGGGTCCATGCCCATTGCCTGCAGCGCACGCATCGAGCCGATGCCCAGGAGCGCGTACTGCGCCAGCCGGATGGCGCGGTCGCCGTCGTACAGGCGGCACGTGATCCAGCGATCCATGCGCGAGTTCTCCGGGCGCTGCGCGTCGAGCAGGTACAGCGGCACGCGGCCGACGTCGACGCGCCAGACCTGCACGACGACGTCGCGCCCGCGGAGTGGCACGGTGACCGTGAGCACGCTGCCGTCGGTGTTTTTGACAAGAGCGGCAGGAACACGGTCGGGGTCGAGCGGCAGCCAGTACTCGAGCTGATAACCGGACTGGTCAAGCCGTTGCTGGAAGTACCCCTGGCGGTAGAGGAGCCCGACGCCCACCATCGGCAGGCCGAGGTCGGACGACTCCTTCAGCACGTCGCCGGCGAGCACGCCGAGGCCGCCGGCGTAGATGGGCAGCGAGCGGTGGACGGCGAACTCCGCGCAGAGGAACGCCACCGGCCGGTCCGCCGTCGCCCGTCCCGCCGGCGCGGGGCGGCTCAGGTCCGCCTCGACGGCGGCGTGAACCCGCGCGGCGTCCTGCAGCAGCATGTGGTCGTGAGCGGCGCGCTCGAGCGCCGCCGTCGACACCTCGTGCAGCAGCCGCACCGGGTTGTTGCGCAGCCACTCCCAGCGCTCGGGGTCGATCGCCTTGAAGACGTCACCGCCGCCGGGCACCCACGCCCAGCGGTAGTTGTAGGCGACGCGTGCCAGGATGCGCAGCGGCTCGGGGAGCCGGGCGGCGAGGTCCGCGGCGGCCTCTCGCAGGTCGGCGGCGCCGTCGAGGGCCGGCGCAGCGACGGTCTCCGTCATCGGCGGCGCGCCCGTCAACCCGCGACGGCGGCTTCGATGGCGGCCACGCCGGCGGCGGGCCCCTGTTCGTGGCGGAGGATCGCGGTCCCTGCGACGAGCACGTCGGCCCCGGCCTCGACGCACGCCCGCGCATTGCTCGCGTCGACGCCGCCGTCGACCTCCACCTCGGTCTCGAGGCCCTGCCGCGTGATCTCCTCGCGAACGCGGGCGACCTTGCGCAGCGTGCGGGGGATCAGCTTCTGACCGCCCCACCCGGGATCGATCGTCATGACCAGCGCCAGGTCCATCACCTCGAGCACGTCGTCCAGCAGCAGCGCCGGCGTGCTCGGGTTGATCGCCGCACCGGAGCGGCAGTCCAGCTCGCGGATGCGCACCAGCGTCCGGTGCAGGTGCGGGCAGGCCTCGTAGTGAACCGTGATCGCGTCGGCGCCGGCGTCCCGGAACAGCTCGAGGTGCTTGTCCGGCTCGACGATCATGAGGTGCAGCTCGAGCGGAAGGCGCGTCTCCCGTTTCAGCACACGGACCGTGTCGGTGCCGAACGTGAAGTTGGGCACGAACACGCCGTCCATGACGTCGACGTGCAGGCGTTCGATGCCGGTTCCCTCGAGGGCGTGCACGGCGTCGGTGATCGCGCCGAAATCGGCGGCGAGGAGGCTCGGGGCGATGCGGATCGCATCGCGGCAGGGCGCCCAGGTGGAGCGAGGCATTCCGCGGATGATGTCAGACAGCCCCGCGTGAGGGCGCAGGGGTGCGATTGTCGCCACCCGCCGCTGTATCCTTTTGTGCCACGTCAGGTATTCTTCTTGGCGTGGGAAGGACACTGGCGGGGAACGAGACGCTGCTCGCAGAGGCGCGCCGGGCCCGCCAGGAGATGGAATACATGCTGCAGGCGGTGGCGCACGATCTCCGCTCGCCGCTTACCGTCGCGTCCGGCTACGTGCGCATGCTGCGTGACGGCACGATCAACCCGCCGTCAGGGGTCAGGGCGCACCCACTGGAAATCGTCGAGGAGAAGCTGGCTGAGTGCCGGCGCCTCGTCAACGAGCTGCTCGTCGCATCGCGACGCGATGCCGCGGCGGTGCCCGCACGGGCGGTCGTGAACCTTTCGGAGCTCGCGGAGCGTGCCGTCGACCGTGCCTGGCCGCGCGCGCTGCTCATTGGTGCGCACCTCGCCGCGGAGACGCCGAAGAGGGCGGTGCCGGCCCATGGCGACGCCGCCGACGTCGACCGCATCCTCAACAACCTGCTCGCCAACGCCCTCGAGCATGGCGGCGAGCGGCCGCAGGTGACAGTGGCCGTCGGTCACGATCACGGCCCGTTCATCAGCGTGAGTGACCGCGGCCGCGGGGTGCCGCCGCGCGATCGCGAGCGCATCTTCGACCGGTTCGTGCGCGGCACCGCGTCCAGCGGTGCCGGACTGGGCCTGCATCTCAGCCGACGGCTCGCCGAGGCCGGTGGTGGATCACTGACCCTCGACGGAGGCAACGAGGGGCCGGGCGCGCGATTCATCCTGCGGCTGCCCGAGCCCGCTGTCGCGCCTGCACACGCCGCTGCGTAACAGTCATCACTGACGCAAACTCGAACCTCTGAGTGGCCGTAGCCCGCTCAGCCGGCGGCGGCTGAGTCGAGGAGCCAGAGCAGCCGTCCGTCGGCGGGCATCACATCGGCTGCCGGCGTGGCCCCCGCCGCCGTCGCGCGCAGGGCAGCGGACTTCCCCGCGCCGGACACGAGGAAGACGACGAGCGCCGCTGCGTTGATCGTCGGATACGTCAGCGTGAGGCGGTCGAACGGCGCGTGGTCGGCGCGGCCGCGCGTGACCCAGCGGTCGACGACGTTCAGCGCCGGCGTGCCTGGAAACAGCGAGGCCGTGTGGCCGTTGGTGCCCAGACCCAGCACGATGCAGTCGAGCCGCGGCGCGCCGGCCGGGCCGGCCGGTCCCGGGGGGAGGTCGCCGTGCAGCGTCACCGCGTACTCGTCGGCGGCGACGTCGAGATCGGCGGCATCGGCCGGCATGCGGCGTACGCGGTCGGGATCGATCGGCACGCGCGTCAGCAGGTGCTCACGCACGAGGCGGTAGTTGCTCTCCGCGTGATCGGCCGGCACGGCCCGCTCGTCGCTGAAGTACACGGCCCACACAGGCCACTCGATGCTGTCGCGATACGGTGCGCCGGCAAGGCGATCGAAGGTCGCAACCGGTGTGCTGCCGCCCGACAGTGCGACGTCGAACCGGCCGCGCGACGCACAGGCATCCGCCGAAGCGCCGGCGAGCAGCTCGGCACACGCCGCGGCGATCGCATCAGCGTCGTCGTGCACGACGACATCGCCGTGCAGCGCGCGCAGATGCTCGGGGACATCAGGCATCGATTACGACCTCCGCGACGTGCGCAACCGCCTCGCGATACACGTCGTCGTCCTCGACCTCCGCCATGAGCCGCGCCAGCAGCATGGCCTCGGGTTCCGGCGGCGACAGCGTCACGCTCGTGGTGTCGACGCCGCGGTCCACATCGAGCGAGATGCGCAGCATTCCGGCGCGGCGGCGCAGGTCGACGCGGGCGGTGTGCCTGCCATTGGCGCAGCGGATGCGCACGTGCACGAGCTCGCCCGGCACACAGCCGGGGACGGGAACCTCGCGCAGGTCGACCTCGGGCCCGGCGTGATGCGGCCAGTCCAGCGACGACGCGAGCCATGCTGCCAGGAGCCTCGACTGCGCCTGCGCGCGCACGTCCGCGCTGACGATGTCGACGCCGATGATGCGGCCGAGCCAGGGGCGCATCGCCGGCCCGTTGAACGCCTGGGCGATGCCCTCGCGCCAGGTGCGGATGCGCTCCCACGTCATGTCGCTCACGACCAGCGCGGGATACGTCTCGAGTGCGCCGCTGACGAGCCGCAGCGTCGCCGCCGCGTCCTCGTACTCGTCGGTGTCGAGGATGAGGCGGTCGACCAGTGCTACGGCGTCGGGACGGAACGCCTGGTCCAGCGGCGACGCGCCCACCACCCACAGCTGCACGGGGATGTCCGGGATCAGCAGCGGCTGCACGATGCTCGTCAGGTGCAGCGCAGGCTCGCCGCCGACATCGATCGTCACGAGCTCGACGTACCCTCCGGCCGGCGACTGGCGCAACGCGATATCGGACTCGATCATCGCCGGACGAGTGTGATCGCCGCTGATCACGATGGCGCGCGCCGGATGGCGTTCGGCCACCGCCACCACCGTGTCGATGGCTTGAGGGACACGCGCGGGATCGCTGCAGGCCGCGACGATGTTGACGACGGAGAGCCGGACCTGCGTCGACTCGGCGCCGGCCTGGCGGAGCGCGTCGCGGTGCAGGTCATCGAGCGCGCTGGAGACCGCGTGCAGCCCGCTGGCGTGCAGGTGCCGCTGGGTGGCGGCCCCGGGCGCGGCGCTCACGCCGTCACGCTCATGGACGGTGCCAGTGCCGCCCGTCGCGCTCGATGAACTCGAACGACTCCTCGGGGCCCCAGGTGCCGGCCTCGTAATTGGGGAACTGGCCGGCCGCGGGGGGATGCGCGCGCCAGCCGTCGAGGATCGCCGTCACGAAGCGCCACGCCTCGATCACCTCGTCCTCGCGCGCGAACAGCGTCGGGTCACCCTGCATGCAGTCGAGCAGCAGGCGCTCGTACGCCTCCGGTGACACGCGCAGGAAGGCGGTGCCGTACAGAAAGTCCATGTTCACCGTGCGGATGCGCGTCGCCTGCCCCGGCACCTTCGCGACGAAGCGCAGCGTGATGCCCTCGTCCGGCTGGATGCGAAGCACGAGGAGGTTGGGATCGATGGCGTCGTGCGGCAGCGCCCCCTCAGGCAGCATCTGCATGCCCCCGAACGGCGAGTGCGGCACGCGGCGGAACTGGATGACCACCTCGGTGGCGCGCTTGACCAGGCGCTTGCCGGTGCGGATGTAGAAGGGCGTGCCCTCCCAGCGCCAGTTGTCGATCTCGATCTTCATCGCGACAAACGTCTCGCGCAGGGACGCCGGATTGACGTCGGCCTCCTCGCGATAGCCGACCACGCGCTCGCCATCCACCCAGCCGGCGCCGTACTGGCCGCGCACCGTTCGCGACACGGCGTCGTCGGGGTGGATGGGCCGCACCGCGCGCAGCAGCTTCACCTTCTCGTCGCGCACGGTCTCCGCCTGGAAGTTCGACGGCGGCTCCATGCCGACGAGCGCGACCAGCTGCATGATGTGGTTCTGCACGATGTCGCGCAGCGCGCCCGCGTGTTCGTAGAACGCCGCGCGATTCTCGATGCCGATCGACTCGGCGACAGTGATCTGCACGTGGTCGACGTACTGCCGGTTCCACAGCGGCTCGAAGATGCCGTTGGCGAAGCGGAACACGAGCAGGTTCTGCACCGATTCCTTCCCGAGGTAGTGGTCGATGCGGTAGATCTGCTCCTCGCGATAGTGGCGGTGCAGGTTCTCGTTCAGCTCTCGCGCGCTGGCGAGGTCGCGGCCGAACGGCTTCTCGATGATCAGCCGCGCGAAGCTGCCGTCGGCGACGTCGCTCAGACCGGTGTCGTGCAGCCAGTCGGCCAGCGGCACGACCGCGTCGGGCGGGACGGCGAAGTAGAAGATGCGGTTGCCGGCGGTGCCGCGCGTGCGGTCGGCCTCGTCGAGCACGCTCGCGAGGTGAGCGCCGCCGCCCTCCGAGAGGCTGTAGCGCGCGTAGCGCAGGCCCTGCGCGAAGCCGGCCCAGACCTCGTCGGCTACGGGGAGGCGCCCGTACTGCGCGACGTCGGCGCGCATGGTGCTGCGGAACTGCTCATCGGTGATCTCGTGCCGCGCGGCGCCGACGATCGTCGTGCCGGGCGCAAGCATCCCCTCCGACGCGAGGGCGTACAGAGCGGGCACGAGCTTGCGCTTGGTGAGATCGCCGTTGGCGCCGAAGATGACGACGCAGCTGGGCGGTGGGATCCGCGCGGAACGCAATCCCTCGAGCAGCGGGTTCGGCTCGAGCTCGACCGCCGTCATCCGCTAGTGCGGAGTGCTGGGTTGCGCCTGCTGTTCCGGCTGCACCGCATGTCCGCCGAACTGGTTGCGAAGCGCCGCGATCACCTTGTTGCCAAAGCCGTCAGGAAGTCGCGACTGGTAGCGCATCATGAGCGAGATCGCGAGCACTGGGGTGGGCACGTCGAGATTCATCGATTCCTCCACGGTCCATCGGCCCTCCCCGGAGTCCTCGACCCAGCCACGCAGCTGATCGAGATGCGGATCCTGGGCAAATGCGCGCTCCAGCAGCTCGAGCAGCCAGGAGCGCACGACGCTGCCCTGATCCCACAGGTGTGCGATGCCGTGCAGATCGAGCGTGCCGAAGTCCTTCTTCGCCTCGAGAATGGCGAATCCCTCCGCGTACGCCTGCAACATGCCGTACTCGATGCCGTTGTGCACCATCTTCACGAAGTGGCCTGCGCCGGACGGGCCGGCGTGCAGGAAGCCGTCCGGTGGCGCGAGCGTCTCGAAGATCGGGCGGTAACGCTCCACCGCGTCGGTGTCGCCACCCGCCATCAGGCAGAAGCCCACCTCCAGACCCCACACGCCGCCGCTGACGCCGCAGTCGATGAAGGAGATCCCCTTCTGCTTGGCCTGGGCGTAGCGGTTCATCGAGTCGTGGTAGTTGCTGTTGCCGCCGTCGATGATGGTGTCGCCCGGTTGCAGCATCGTCAGCAACTGGTCGACCGACTCCTGCGTGATCGTCCCCGACGGCACCATGAGCCAGACGCCGCGCGGCGGCGGGATGGCCGCAACCATCTCCGGCAGTGTCGCGGCGGTCTGCGCACCGTACGGGAGCACCGCGTCGCGGGCCTGCTGGAACGGGTCGAAGGCGACGATGGTGAACTGTCCATCGCGGCGCAGCCGGTGGACCATGTTGTGGCCCATCTTGCCGAGCCCGACGAAGCCGAGGGTCAGTGGCGCGGCCCCGTCGCTCACCGAACCGCCGCCGCTCACCGAACGGCCGCCGCGCCGCACGCGTTGGTGAGATGGTCTACACCCTCGATGAGGTCGCCGGCAACGTGGATGCGGATGACGCGGCGGCCGTGGTCGCGGAGCGATTGCAGGTCCCCCGCGGCCTGCGCCTGCTTGAGCACCGAGAACGTGAACGGCTTGCCCGGAATCGCGACGTCCTCACTATCGTCGCCGGTGATCTGGATGAAGACGCCGGTGTTGGGACCGCCCTTGTGCAGCTGTCCGGTGCTGTGCAGGAATCGCGGACCGAGGCCGAACGTCGTCGCGATCCTTCGCGACTCGCGGATCTGCACGCGCAGCCGCTGCATCGCCGCCTCGTTGGCGGCGTTGGGCGTGACGTACGCCATCAGCGCGACGTAGTCGCCGTGCTGGGCGGTGTCGAGGTGCTGGTTGATGGCCTGGCCCGGCGAGCCGCTGACGTCGCCGAAGATGCTGATCCCGCCGGAGCTCACCGCCGCCTGCTCCTGCGGCAGCGCGCCGGTCTGCTCGTACTGCGCCAGCACCTTCTTGGTGTTGTCCTTCGACTCCTGCACGTTGGGCTCGTCGAACGCATCGATGTGCAGCGCGGCGCCGGCGACGGCGGTGGCGAACTCCCAGCGGAAGAACTCGGCGCCGAGGTCGAACAGATCGCTGAGGTCGAACGTGATCACCGGCAGCCCCGCCTGGCGCAGCGCGCCCACCGCGGGGTCGAAGACCGCGTCGTCGCCGAGGCGGAGCGCGACGAACAGGCGGTCGTCGCCATACACGCCCGGATCGCCGATCGGCTCTGAACCGACTGGGATCAGGCCCTTGCCCTCCTTGCCGGTGCTCTCCGCGATGAGCTGCTCGGCCCAGAGCGAATAGGCGGCGATGCGGTCCGGCGCCAGGATCGTCACCTTGTCGCGGCCGCTGCCGTGCAGCGCGCCGAACACCGTGCCCAGCAGCACGCCGGGGTTGAGGTCTGCCGGCACACGCGGCGCGCAGAGCCACCGCATGGCGTGGGCGCGCCCGAGCAGCTCTGCGACGTCGATGCCCATCACCGCAGCCGGCACCAGGCCGAAGTAGCTGAGCGCGGAGTAGCGGCCGCCGATGTCCTCCGGGTTCTGGAACACACGGCGGAAGCTTCGCTCCTGCCCCAGCTGGGTCAGTGGCGTCCCCGGATCGGACACGGCGATGAAATGGCGCCCCGGCTCCGGGATGCCGGCGCTCGTGACCAGATCCCAGAAGTGCGCGAAGTGCGAGAGCGTCTCCAGTGTCGTCCCGGACTTGCTCGAGACGATGAATCCGGTGTGCCGCGGATCCAGCGAGCGCGTGAGCTCGGCGATCGCCACCGGGTCGGTGGTGTCGAGCACGTGCAGGACCGGCTGGCCCGCGGCGCTGCCGAACGACGTGCGCAGCACCTCCGGACAGAGGCTCGATCCGCCCATTCCCATGAGCACGCACTGCGTCCATCCCGCCTCGCGCACCTCGCTGCCGAGCCCGGTGAGCTCGGCGACGCGGCCGGCCATCGTCTCGGTGACGTCGAGCCAGCCCAGGCGGTTGCGGACGACCGCCGCAGCGGCGCCGTCGCCCGGCTTCCACAGGTCCGGATCGCGCCGCCAGACGCGCATGCCCACGGTCTCGGTGCCCGGTTCCTGCGCCACGTCGAGCGCGTCGCTGGAGCTGCCGAGGGCGTAGTGCTGCCGGTCGATGAATCCGCCGTGCAGGCGGTCCGTCTTGATGACGAGGTCGCGGATCATCTCGTGGTACGCCACAGCGAACGTCTCCACGCCGGCGTCGAGCAGGTTCTGCGTCACGACGTCGATGTCGATGCCGACCTCGCGCAGCTGCTCGATGACGCGCGCTGCCTCCTCGTATCCCTCCGGGGCGGTGTCCGCGGCGACGATGCCATGGTCGCGGAAGTCGTCGATCGTCTTGGGCGGCATCGTGTCGACCGTGTCGGGCCCGATGAGCGCCTCGGCATAGACGACGTCGCGGTAGTTCGGGTTCTTCGCCGACGTGCTCGCCCACAGCGGACGCTGCACGCGCGCCCCGGCCTCGGCGAGCCGCTGAAAGCGTGGCTCGCTGAACCGCTGCTGGAACTTCTGATATGCGAGCCGCGCGTTGGCGATCGCGGCCTTGCCCATGAGGCCCTCGAGGACAGCGTTGCCGGGATCATCGGTGAGCTTCTCCTGCAGCAGCTTGTCGACCGCGGTGTCGACGCGGCTGACGAAGAACGACGCGACGGAGTGGATGTCCAGCGGTTCGCCACGCTCGTGGCGCGCCCACAGCGCATTCATGTACTGATCGATGACGCGGTCGTACATCTGCAGGGCGAAGATCAGCGTGATGTTGATGTTCTGCCCGCTGTTGAGGCAGGCGGCGATGGCGGGGATCCCCTCGTCGGTCGCGGGGATCTTGATCATCACGTTGGGCCGGTCGACGCGCTCCCAGAGGGCGCGCGCCTGGCTGATCGCGCCCTCGGTGTCGTGCGCCACATCAGGCGCCACCTCGAGGCTGGCGAAGCCGTCGCTGCCGGCGGTGCGTTCGTAGATCGGCCGCAAGATGTCGCAGGCGTGCTGGATGTCGCTGATGGCCAGCGAGAGAAAGATCTCGTGGGGATCGGTGACGCCTGCGGCCACGACCTCCTTGATCTGCTGGTCGTAATCGGTGCCCTCGGCGATCGCCTTCTGGAAGATCGTGGGGTTGCTCGTCAATCCCGTGACGTTGTCTTCGTTGATCTTCCGCTCCAGCTCACCTGTCGTGACCAGCTCGCGGCTGATGAAGTCGAGCCAGATGCTCTGCCCGTGCGCGCCGAGCTGCTGCAGCGGGTTGGGCACCCTAGGCCACCACGCCGGCCCCGGTGATCCGGGCGACTGCTGCCACCACAGACGGCTGGTCGATGCCGGCCTGGGCCAGCAGGTCGGACGGGGACCCCGATCCGGGCAGCCCGCGCACGGCGAGGTGCTCGACGCGCGGCGGATGCTCATCGAGCGCAAGCGCCTCCATGACGGCGGCGCCGAGTCCGCCCTCGGGGTAGTGATCCTCGACGATGACGAAGCGGCCCCCCGTCTGCTGCGACGCCTCACGCAACGTGACCGCGTCGATGGGCTTCACCGAGTAGCAGTCGATGACGCGGACCGCGACGCCGCTGCCAGCGAGCTCGTCCGCGGCGGCGAGGCAGATGTGGAGCGTGACGCCGGCGCCGATGAGCGTTGCCACGTCGGCGTCGCTTCGGCGCAGGACCTTGGACCCTCCGATCGGGAACTGCTCGTCGTTGCCGTACAGCACCGGGTACGCGCCACGGGTCGTGCGCATGAACGAGATGCCCTCGAGGTCGGCCATCGCCTCGGTGAGCTTGGCGGCGCTCACGGCATCACTCGGGTACAGCACCGTGGACGTGTGCACGGAGCGCATCGAGGAGAGGTCCTCGAGCGCCATCTGCGACGGGCCGTCGGCGCCGATCTCCACGCCGGCGTGCGAGCCGGCGAGGCGGATGCTCGACTGGGAGATGCCCGCCATGCGGATGAAGTCGTAGGCGCGGGTGAAGAACGCGGCGAACGTCGACGCGAACGGGATGTAGTGGCGGACGGAAAGGCCCACCGCCGACGCGACCAGCTGCTGCTCCGCGATGAACATCTCGAAGAAGCGGTCGGGGTGCGCCTTCTGGAACTCTTCCGAGTAGGTGGAGTTGCCGACCTCGCCGTCGAGAGCGACCACGTCGGGCCGGGCCCCGAGGGCCGCGAGCGCGTCCCCGTATGCCTTGCGCGTCGCCACCTTGGCGCCAAGCTCGTAGCGGGGGAGCGAGACGGGCGGCTTCTCGCCGATGTTGATCGCCGGCGTGCCAGGGTCCGGGCGCTGCACCTCGATGCGCAGGTCGCGGACGCCGCCCATCTCGGCGATCGCCCTTTCTGCCATCTCCGGCGGAAACGGCTTGCCGTGCCAGCCGTCTTTGTTCTCGACCTCGCTGAAGCCCTTGCCCTTGATGGTGCGCGCGATGATCACCGTCGGGTGATCGCTCCCGGCGCGCGCCTCGGAAAGCGCCTCGTCGATCTGGCCCAGGTCGTGACCGTCGATGAGGATGGGCCGGCAGCCGAACCCCTCGACGCGCTTGCGGTAGACGTCGAGATCCCACTCGTACTCGGTGGGGCCGCGCTGACCCAGCCGGTTCACGTCAAAGATGGCACAAAGATTGCCGAGGCGGTAGTAGGAGGCCTTGTCCAGCGCCTCCCAGACCGAGCCCTCGGCGAGCTCGCTGTCGCCGCACAGAGTCCACACGTGGTAGGGGAGGCGGTCGAGGTAGCGGCCTGCGAGGGCGACACCCACGGCGATGGGCAGCCCCTGGCCGAGCGAGCCGGTGGCCACGTCGACCCACGGGATCACCGGCGTGGGATGACCCTGCAGCCGCGAGGAGATGGTGCGGTACGTCAGGAGCTCCTCGTCGGTCACGGCCCCTACCGCCTTGTACAGCGGGTAGAGAAGGGGCGATGCGTGGCCCTTGGAGAAGATGAGGTGGTCGTTGTTCGGGTTGGCCGGGTCGGCGAAGTCGTAGCGGAGGTGACGGGCCGCGAGCACCGCGATGACGTCTGCGGCGGACATGCTGGACGTGGGGTGACCGGATCCCGCCTTGGTGCTGATCCGAACGCCGTCGACGCGCAGCTGCTGGGCCACGTCGTGAAGGGCGTCCAGCCCGGGAATTGCGCGCTCGTCGAGCATCACCATTGATCACCTCCTGCCGTGGGTCCGTGCCGACCGATCTTCATGATCGCGCGAAAGCGACCTTGCCCGCTGAATGCGGAGTGGGGCATTGTGCGGGGCAAGCGGGGATCGGGCGTCTTGCCGCGGGAAACGACTGAGGAAGCCTGAGGTGTGCGCACGCTTCAGCCCCGTCGCCGCAGTCATACACAGTTGTGGACATCGAACAACTGTTCTGCGACAATAGTGTGTATGAAACGGTGTCCGCGATGTGAGCTATGGCTCGAGCTAACCCAGTTCTCGTCGAACGTCGGACGGCCGGACGGCCTTCAGGTGTACTGCCGGGGCTGTCAGCGCTCGTACGTGCGCGAGCATTATGTGGCGAACCGCGCTTATTACCTGGCTAAGGCGCTGCGTTCGAACGAGAAGATAAAAACCGCTGGGCGACAGAAGCTTCGCGAGCTCAAAGCCGTCCCGTGCGCCGACTGTGGCGTGCAGTACGACCCCTGGGTCATGGAGTTCGACCATGTCCGCGGCGTGAAACGATTTAACGTCGGCGACGCGATCGGTCTGGGCCTCGACGCGTTGGTCTCGGAAGCGGCAAAATGTGAGGTCGTCTACTCCAACTGTCATCAGTCGCGGACACAGCGGCGAGCCACGCGCCCATAGCTCAGTTTGGATAGAGCGTCTCGCTACGGACGAGAAGGCCGGGAGTTCGAGTCTCTCTGGGCGCGCCACCTTTCTTCGGGCTGCGCGCCGCTGCCTCCAGTTCCGCGCAATGAGGCAGGGATCGCGAGACGCTCGCGCTGCTACCGTCGCGCGCAATGCTCAGCGCCGGCGCCATCCTCATCCTCGCGGTCATTCAGGGTGCGACCGAGCTGTTCCCGGTGTCGTCGCTCGGCCACGCGGTGGTCGTGCCCGCGCTGTTCCATCTCGGCTTCACGTACTCCGACAAGGACCTCGTCCCCATCCTCACGCTGCTCCACCTCGGAACGGCGGGGGCGTTGCTCGTCCTCTATCGCGACGAGTGGTGGCGCATCATCCGCGGGTTCATCCGCGCGGCGATCCGCGGCACCATCGAGACGAGTGACGAGCGCCTGGCGATGATGCTCGTCGTCGGCACCATCCCCACGGGCATCGTCGGCTTCTTCTTCGTCAACCAGCTGACCAAGCTGTTCGGCGATCCGCGAGCCGCCTCGGCATTCCTCATCGTCAACGCCGCGATCCTCGCCGGCGCCGAGGTGTTCCGCCGCCGGGACGAACGACGCCGGCATCTGGAGGAGCCGGGCACGGCGCACGGGCTCCCCGCGAATCCGGAGGCCGCGCTCACCGCACGGCACGCCGAGGACGACCCGGGGTACCTCGGCGTCGAGCGTCTGACGATTCGCACGGCGCTGATCGTCGGCGCCTGCCAGATCGCCGCCCTGTTCCCCGGCATCTCCCGCTCCGGCGTCACCATGGCCGCCGGACTCGTGGCGGGGCTGCGCCACGAGGAGGCGGCGCGGTTCGCATTCCTGCTCGCCACGCCGATCATCCTGTCCGCCGCGCTGCTCGAGGTGCCGAACCTGAGCGGCAGCTCATCGACCCTCGCCATCGGCGCGGGCGCCGCGGTGCTCGCCGGCGTCGTGTCCTACCTCAGCGCACGCTTTCTGCTGCGGTATCTCCGCTTCGGGCGGCTCGACCCGTTCGCCTACTATTGCGCTGCCCTGGGTGCAGCCGGGCTGGTCTTCATCCGCTGATCATCGTGTTCGTTTTTCGGGAGCTGACGTCATGAGGCCGAACGTCTCGATCGCAATCGCGCTGGTTGTTCTGGCGGTGGCGTTCGCCGGGTTTGCAATCTTCTACTGGACCACCAAGACGAGCCTGTTCGCGAGCGACTATGGGATCCACAGCAAGCACGCGATCCTCTTCACCGTCCTCGCGGTGCTCTCCCTGATCGCGGCGAACTTCGCGCGCCGCTCGGGCGCGGCCCGCGCCCGCTGACCCGGCGAGTCCCGAGCCTTGCCGTTCACGCAGCCCGCGTAACCTCGCGCCGTCGCCCACGTTCCCTGGGCAGTGAGAACGCCTTGGGAGGTACGGGACGTGGCACACATCAGAGGCTCGCTTCGGGTTCTGACCTGGGACCGCGGCACGCGCGGTGACGCGGCGCTGCTCGGGACGACCCGCTCCGCGCTGTCCGCCGCACTCGGTGACGCCGCCGACGACCTGAGCCTGCGCATCCACGAGGGCCTGGTCGCGATCCGCGGTGAGGTCGAGCAGATGGCCGACATCCACACGTACGAGGCGATCGTGCGCGCGGTCCCGGGTGTGGTCGACGTCGACAACCTGCTGCGCCTGCGCCTGACCGCGCGCATTCGCCCGCGGGTCCTCTCCGCCTGACACTCACCCGCACGTCAAATCGCTAGCCTGGCAGCCGATGATGCTGCCGGTGGCGCCGCCGCTGGAGCCGATGCTGGCCAAGGCGGAGGCCGCGATCCCGCGTGAGGGCGATTGGCTCTACGAGCCCAAGTGGGACGGCTTCCGCGCGCTGATCTTTCGTGACGGCGACACGCTGCGCATCGACAGCCGCAACGCCCTGCCGCTGCTTCGCTACTTCCCGGAGCTGGCCGAGCCGCTGCAGCAGGCCCTGCCGGCCCGCTGCGTCGTCGACGGCGAGATCGTCATCGCCACGCCCAACGGCCTCGACTTCGACGCGTTGCAGATGCGCATGCATCCCGCGGCCTCGCGCGTGAAGATGCTGGCCGCGAAGAACCCGGCGTCGGTCGTGCTGTTCGACCTGCTCGCGCTCGACGACGCCGACCTGCGGCCGCGACCGCTGCAGGAGCGCCGCGCCTTGCTGCTGCAGTCGGTGGACGCGACCACCCAGATCGGCATCACCCCGCAGACGGCGTCACCCGAGGAGGCGACACACTGGTTCGAACGCTATGAGGGCGCGGGGCTGGACGGCGTCGTCGCCAAGCGTGCCGGTGGCGACTACCGCCATGGCGAGCGGCGCTGGGTGAAGGTGAAGCACCTGCGCACAGCGGACTGCGTCGTCGGCGGCTTTCGCCCGCTCACCAAGGGTGTGGGAGTCGGCTCGCTGCTCCTCGGTCTGTACGACGACGGCATCCTGCACCACGTCGGGCAC